>JBGSXH010000757.1:0-2289 GCA_041751515.1 Cyclobacteriaceae bacterium
ACACACTTTTGTTATCATCTACAATGAGGATACTTCCGCTTTTCATACTTCAGGCTTTTTTCAAAAATAAGGAAGTTTTGCTTTGGGCCGACACTTGTCCAAAATCTTTACGAGCTACTGTCTAATTTTTTGACAGGCGGCATTGCGCCCATAAATGTAAATTAAACTTAATCAACACCTTAACTGATTGGCATTGCCTTTTGCCATGTATGTCCTGCAAACCTACGCACATCCTTAAATATTGCTACAGCATGGCCTTTCAAGAAAAAACCTCCTAGACGGCGTACGCTTTCCAGGAGGTTTTTACCATAATCAGGCTTCTTAATAAGGCAAACTGACCGCCACAGCGGGAAACCTACTTCACTTTTCTTTGGGCATCAACTCCATACTTTCTATTTGATTTGTCTCCTCTAATAGCTCTCCGTCACTATTGATGAGCACCAGTTCACCGTAACCAAGTTCCCTAAGTTTGACTTCCAGCGCTTTTCGGTCACCGACCACCACCCAACTGATATCTTCCGGCTGAATAAGCTTTATAGCTGCATCATGGATGCCGCTGAGCTGTAGTCCCTTTACATTGTCGGAGTAGGCCTGGTAATAATCATCCGGATAGCCATATTTGATGATCTGGCTGGCGGAGCCTTCCACGGACGAAAGGGTTTCCCAACGGCCTGGCAGTTTGAGTACACTATTGGTCTGTGTTTTGGCGAACTCTTCTTCAGTAGCTGGTTGGCTTTCAAGATATTCGCTGATCTCGCGAAGCATTTCCTGCATGGATTCCGCAGTTTTATCAGATTGTACGGGTGCGAATGCCAGGAAAGGTCGTTGCCCTTTGGCACTCATCAGGACAGTGCTGGCACCGTAAGACCAGCCTTTGTCTTCGCGCAGGTTCATGTTCACCCGAGAGGTGAATTGTCCTCCAAGGATGTTGTTCATCATTTCTATGGCCACATCTTCCTCGGCATTTGGCTGTTGGGCTACATGGCCGGCAATGATCACCGACTGGATAGCCCCAGGCTTATCCATCAGGTATATTTTCTTTTTGCCGGGCCTTACCATGGCCATATTTTTTTCCGGCACCTCACCTGGCTGCCATTTTTTCAAACGCTTCTCGAGCATCTTTTCAAGCGCTTGCTGCTCAATGTCACCGGTTACCACGAGGGTGGCGTTGTTAGGCTTGAACCAGCTGGAATAAAATTTCAGCAGATCTTCACGTCTCAGGCTGTTCACCGTGCTTTCGTAGCCAGAGCCGGTGAGCGGCGTGCTATAGGCATGGTCTTCACCATACATGAACCTTGGAAATACCCGCAATGCCATGGAGAACGGACTGGCCTTTTCCTGCTGAATCTGGATGAGTTGTTCCTGCTGCAGCCTGCTAAAATCCTCCTCCCTGAAGGCAGGATTAAGCAGTACATCTGCATATAGGTCAAGACTTTTCTCCAGCATAGGCTTCAGTGCCGTCATTTTCACATAGGAATAGTCCAGGTCTGAGAACGCACTCAGGCTGGCACCCAGCATGGCCAGCGTTTCATTGATTTCCAGGGAATTTTTGCTTTGTGTGCCTTCATCCATCATGTTCAGCGCGAGTGCGGCGGTGCCGGGGGTAGAAAACTGGTCTGCTGCATATCCTGCATCGACCATCATGCTGAACCTCACCATCGGTACTGAAGCCCGCTGGACAAGCACTACCTTTAAGCCATTGGACAATGTAAAGCGCTGCAGGTCGGGAAACTGTACAGCTCCTGCTTCTGCCATTTTCGGAAGGCCTTTGCTACGATCTACTGTCGAAGTAATTGTTTTATACTCCTGCACCGGATTGATGGTCAGCACAAGTTTGCCATCAGAGAGCCATTTGCCGGCAGTTTCCTTTACAGCCGCTGCAGTAGCATCCCGCATGCCCTGATGTCGGGTGCTGTAGAAAGCGGGATCATTCCCGTAAACCATATTGGTAGCTAAAATATCTGACTTTCCGCCAAACCCACCGATGCGTTCCATGCCTTTGATATAATTAGAAAAATACTTTGTTTTAGCCCGCAACATCTCCTTTTCCGTTGGTCCTTCTTTCAGCAATAAAGCCAATTCTTCATTGATGAGCTGCTCAATCATTTTTGGATCTTCACCGGGTTTGACGTCGGCTACTATGGTAAACATGTCTGCAATTTCCATTTCATAGTTGTAGGCATACACATCGGAAGCAACCTGCTCGTCGTACACCAACCTTTTATAGAGGCGTGAACTTTTGCCGTCTGAGAGGGTGCTGGCAGCGAAGTCCAAAAGGAAAGCCTCGGG
>JBGSXH010000758.1:0-4584 GCA_041751515.1 Cyclobacteriaceae bacterium
TTTTTGGGCTTTTATCCTGAAACTCTAAGGCCTGATAAATTACGAGGGCAATAAATCCACTTGAACGATCATCAAATTTGAATTTTTTAAGCTCTGCTTCGATTTTCTTTGTTGTTGGGGGAATATTAAAACGCCAAACAAAATATCCTCCGTTATATGATCCTACATCATCCTTAAACTTGTGGACCGCTTCTTTTGGATTACCACTTTCTTCAATCATTTTTATCGCCGTTTTCTTAAAGTGTCCAAACTCATGAAAAGCATTTTCAAAATCAGAGTTTGATGACAACGTAACAGCACTGAATTTTAAATGGATAAATCGATTGAAGGTTTCAGTATTAAAACCAGTATCTATTATATTTCTACACGTCTGATTAATTGCATTCAATAAAATTTCGGCTTCTTCATTTGCATCATATTCATAAAATTTTTGCAAAATATATAAAGCTTCCCCATCTGATGTTATTAGCGTTTTATTTCGTACAATATACCTGATCGCTTCTTCCGGTCTTCCCAAAGCCAATAAAGCATCGACAAGAAAAATGGCGTTCTCATGAAAAAGTGTATTGTATCTAAAATTCACTCGCTGCGAAAGAAGTAATAAAGAAATGACTTTGTGAGCTATGCCTAACTCAGCAGCAAGACCAATTACATTTTTTACGTCTACCAAAACAATATCAGGATTAATACTGTTTAATGCGCAGGCATCAGTCCATTCCTGATTGCATTCATCCAATGCGTTTCTTTTGCTTTGCTCATTTCCATGTGCCAGGTGATACACTTTTTCAGACAGGCTGAAATTTATCAGAGGGTGTTTTTTAATATAGTTGCTTATGTTTTCATGAATCTGCTCATTTAATCCATCAGTCTTTTTATTTACAAAATCAGAAAAAGAGGTGTGGTAGATACTTATCGCTTCATTGTCTCTTAACAAATGTTCGATCTTCTTAAAACTTGACAGGAAACTGTGTTTCGTCGCCTCTGGCTGTATTTGTGATAAAGTTTTCTTATCTACAGGAATTCTTAATCTTGACAAAGTAGCTGCAAGCCAGATTTCTTCCGAGTGATCATTTATTTGCAGCCAGATTTTGTTATAATAATTTTCTATTTCCCCGCCAATTACAGGAATAGAATGGATCCAATCATCAATGGAAGGTATTTCTTCCATCCCCAAAATATATTTAGCCAAATACCTTAGATAAAGAGGATGTACTTCTGATTTTTCTGCCAATGCGGCTATTTGATTTGCATCAAGCCCTTTTTCTTTTATATGCTCTGAAAGATATTTCTCCGCACTCTGAATTGAAAGCGGTGTAACCTTAATTTCTTTTGATTCATCAATTGCTATCTGGAATGCATTGGGTAACAACTTTTTTGATGTACATGAGAAAATCACTTTGATATTTGATGGTAAATAAACAGGCAACACGGAAAGAAAGCTTTCTATTATGGCTTCGCTAACATCATCCAAGCCATCTATAATCAAAAAAGCTATTTTCCCTTGCTGTTTATAATGCAAGGATAAATGCTGTATTGCCTGGTGGATTTCTATTATCCTGTCATTTAATGTTTTTTCAGCTTTGGTTTTGGGTGGTGGGCTATTATACAGGGTTCGATGACAAACTTCCTCTATCCATCTCATAAAGTAATCCGGTGTCGCCCTGATTTGTGTTGGAATTTCTTCGCTCTCCGGAACCTTTACAAAAAATCTGTCGCTTATAACATGATTGTCAGCCTCAAGTTCCAATTGAGCAGCTATTGTAGTCTTGCCTGAACCCGGACTACCACTTACTAAAAAATAACTCCCATCAATTTGCATTGCAATTACATCATTGATATGTTGCAACACTTCCTCATTGGGCGTAGTGTCCAATATATCACTTTCTATCGAATCTGGTATAGAATGCCCTTTATCAATAGTTACAATGATATGGTGTTTATTCAAAATCTCAGCAATACTTCTGATGCTTGTTGCGCCAAGTGCTCCTACAGTATCGTAGCCGATAACTCCTACTACATGCCCATTCATTACTAATGGCGAGCCTGATAACCCATCAAATTGATCGAGATTCTGGTATTGCTTACATTCTAAATCCACGTCCCATTTTGTACCATCATTAGTCCGAGAGACATTACCAGTATATCTTCCACCAGAGTTTACCCTTTGTATCGGAAACCCATAAGTTTCCCAATGCTCATTGTAAGTAATTTCTGTTTTTTTTAAAGGAAGGGTAGAAATAATAGTGGTAGGATGATTTTCAAGTTTCAGTATAGCAACATCACGATCTGAAATTCTTTCCAAAATTTCTGCTTCTACCTCTGTTTCATTTAGATATAGTTTTACTGGTTGCCCTTCGGGCAGATTATGCTCAGATGTAAGTAAGAATTGTTTATCTCCTTCAGTTGCAACGAAAAAGGCTGTACCTGACTTGCCTCCGCATTTGACTTGCACTGTAGCTACTTCTATTTGCTTTGGGTTTAATATTGTTTGACTCATATTGTTAGCGTATATGGCTTCTGATCTAAATAATGGATTGAGTAATTATATTCATTCACCCAATCTTCCCTGTCAAAATACTTTGAATTATCAGTTTTATAATTGAAATATAGTTTTCTATGAAAATCGACCTTCCTTGTTACGATATGTGCTATTGTTTCTTTATCTGGATGATTATGCTTTTGGCCATTAGTAGAGATAAGATACCTTTCTGAATCAATTTTATTTAACAACAAACTACTGATATTACCAAAGCTGCCATGGTGAGCAACTTTAATCAAATCAAAGAATATTGTTCCTTCATTTTGATATGTTTTAAGAGACTGAAATATTAAGCCAGGGTGGGCATCTGCCAGAAAAAGTAATTTTTTGTTTTGAACAAGTAAAATGAAGGCAATAGAACTGCCATTTGTAGCCGTATCGTCTTCATCAAAAGGTGTTTTTAATAATTCTTCAATCGTTTCCTTTGTAGCTGAAATTGGCTTAGGTGCTACTTTGGCCTTCTCTTTTTCCCATGACAAAAGCATCTCAAATGCGTCATCATATAACTGCGAATTGCCTGAATTGAAATTAGCGTCATACCTTTTTAATTCACCAGCCCATAGATCTTTCAGCTTTTCTAACTTTCGTTTGTCAGGCGATAAAAGATAGATATTTGCCTCAGATGTGAGTGTTACATTGGACTTCTGTTCAATACAAACAGCCTGATTATTAAAGTCGCTATTCCATGGGTATTTGCCTTGCAGCAGCAATGCACCCACTGTTGTTCCTTGCTCAGCACTGATTCCTTGCTCTCCTTGCTTGCTTTCGTTTCGGGGATATCCTTTTCGGATTATCTGTTGCAAAATTCGCTCTTGCTTTATGTCTATTTCACCTTCCTTTTGCACACTGAGATGGCGATATGTGTTATGCCAAACTTCTTTTATAGCTATAAACTTTTCAGGATTATTTTCTTTTAAAAGCCTTATTGCTCCTTGAATATGGTCAGCATCAATGTGTGTAAGAATTAGCTTTTCGAGGGTTCCTCCGCTTTCAGCAATTTTTATTAAATCATTCTTCAGATACTTTTGGAAAGTATCAACGTAGCCACAGTCTATAAGCAAATGCTTTTTCTCTTCTTCAGTTTTGCCAAAGCTAATTAGGAAACAATCGCCGTTTTTTGCTGGGTAACATTTTATTGTTATTGACATTTTACAGATAATGGTCGCATTTCAAGATTACCCACTATTGGACTCAGCTTGGACGGAGGCATTTGGTGCCGTATACTTCAACCTTACATCTAACCCCTTAAAGACATTTAATATTATAATTAATCGGTACCTCCCGGCGTTTCCATGGTGATGTGTAGGCATTGAACGGTGAATATAAGTCAAAAAATTAACCGTTCCAAAGGGTGAAATGCGGAGTATTCATGAAAACTATTGAAAATAACTATCATAGGAATCTAAATGTCCTGAAGTCAAGCAAGTGGCAAGCTGGTTTGCCGTGAGGCATGCAGTGAAGTAAGCCAGACTGCGGTGTCTGTACTGACGAACAGAAACCATATACAGAGGCTATAAGGTCGCATGAGGTGGCACAGCACGCCGAAGTCCAAACCTCCCATATGGGAGGAAGCGCCGAAATAGTAGATATGGCAGAGATAGGCACAAGGATATTCATCTTACCGAGGGAGATCTCTGGGTGTCGGGAACACCTAAGAGAAGTCAGCCGAAGTCATAGTAGCTGGAGAAACGAGCAGGGACTACTAAAACTATATCCCTGATGGTCTCACGGAACAGTGAAGGACTGAACATTGGATTACGTCCAAACCTGCCTGCGGTAGGCAGGTTCGATAGGGAGCAACTTTTGGGGCAGCCTTATTTTAAGCGGACAGGGTTAACAGTTTAACAATGATAGAAAAAGTACTCAACCGTAAGAACCTATACAACGCCTACCGACAGGTCGTGCGGAACAAAGGTTCGGCAGGGGTGGACGGCATGAAGGTCACCGAACTGTTTTCCTATCTGGAAGACAAAAGGTACAATATTGCCAAATCCATACTTAACCATACGTATGTGCCTAAACCTATCAAGCGGGTAGAGATACCC
>JBGSXH010000759.1:0-1661 GCA_041751515.1 Cyclobacteriaceae bacterium
TTAAAAATAACGAAAATAGTGCTAAGTTGGTGGTGTTGTTTTGGGAAATTGAATCGGAAATATGTCTGAGCAAAAAAGTCTACATCCAAATCTGAACAATATATGGCGGGGGATCTAAAATTAAGAGTTGGTGAAAAATGAAGTAAATTAAAGATGAATAATCGTCGTTCAATTTTATGTTGAGAAAAACGAAAATTACTTTTTTTGGGGTCTGCAAGGCAGTAATGCTAATATTCTCAGTTTTCATTTTTTACATTACCTTTGGTATTTACCTAAACGGCGGAATAGGATTTAAATATGAAGCCGTAAGTAGCGCCCATATTGAATACATTTTTTTCTATTCTAAAGTCTTTCTCATTTACATAATCATGATTATATTACTCATAGTTTCGTTTTTCAATAGTTCATCAAAGAAACGAAATGAATGAGACGGAATAGCAGCCGATAAAAAGGTCAACAACATAGATCCTGATTAAATAATGACCAATGAAAGTTATTAAGCCAGTGAAAGATAAAATAATAGTTGGTTTTACCGCCGGAGGTAAACCTCTTACGGAAGAATCATTCAAATAAGCACCTAGAAGAAGCAGAGCGAAAGATTCTTGCCAGAAAATACATCACCCAAGTAGATTTGGAAAAGGAATCGGAAAATTGTTAACCCTAATTTCGTCTGCCTATCCACCCCAAGAAATAGCACTTTAAAAAAGCATTGAAATCAACATTTTTTTCCAGAAAAATCAGTACATTTTCCGAATAATAAAGGCTATCGGTAAAAGGAAGAATTTCCCGTTAACAAGTACAGCTTACCAAGTCTACTATTTTATTAATTCTAGAAAAATAACACGCTTTTTAACACTTTCCAAAGACATCTCCACCACATGAAATCTTGTCTCAAATCTCATCAGTTTCTTTTTTTGGTTTTTCTACTTTCCCTATATGCCTGTCAAAAAAAATCTGATCAACCTCTGCTTGACCCGGTTTATTCCGAAGCGATGGCAAGGGAAATCAGTTTTGTGACCAGCGGGGAAATCCAACGCAGTGATTTGATCCAAGTGATATTCAACCAAGCCATGGTCGAGGATGATCAGGTAAACAGTTCGCCTAAAGATGTCTTTACCTTTTCCCCAAAAATAGCAGGTAAAGCCGTCTGGACCAGCCCTCAAATATTAACCTATCAACCGGAGGGTGACTTACCCACCCGCACCGTAATTACCGGCACCTTGCAGATGCAAAAGTTGGATCCCCGCTACAAGGAAGAAAATTTAGAAGACTTGGTATTTCAGTTTAAGGTGCTTGGAAGGGAAATTTCGTCCTTCACAGGCACCGTGTCGCTAAAAGACAGAAACGATCCGGCCATCGTTTATTATAGCGGCTCTCTATCCTTTTCCGAAAAAACTTTCCTTGAAGATCTCCAAAGTGCGACTCAAATCAAAGGTGATAAAGACCTTTCCCTAACTTGGAGCCAAGTCGATGACCGGAACTTTCAATTTGCCACTGGAGATATTGTCCGAACAGAAAAAGAACAGCAACTATCCCTTCAGATCAGCAAAAAGCCTTTGGATTTGGAAGATGACTTTACCGAAGGATTTACAATATACCCAGTCAAAAACATGTCACCCACGGCATTTATTGCCGATGAATCCGGGAAGTCTCCCCGAATT
>JBGSXH010000760.1:0-1627 GCA_041751515.1 Cyclobacteriaceae bacterium
GATCAGCTTACCCATTGGCCTGCTCATCGCTATCATCACCTATATAGCCCCCTGGTATATTACAAAATACACCAAAGAGAAATTAGGCCAAATGACCGAAATACGGGATTTAATTCTAGGGAAGTTCTTGAAAAAATTAAAAATAAAATAACAGCATGAAAGACAAAGTCAATGTACTGATCGTCGGTGCCAACTTCATTAACAAAGGTGCCGAAGCAATGCTAAAAACCGTCCAGCAGGAACTGGGCAGGAAGTACAGCAATGCCAATTTTTATATGATCAGCCGTGATAAAGAAGAAAATCTTGCAAAGGAAAATAACTTCATCCCTGTATTCGATGAGTCCAGCGCCTTGAAAAAATCTATTGATACTTTTAAGTGGCGTGCAAAGGGTAAGCTGCATAAGATTATTTTTGGCAAGAATCAGCCTTATGTTTTTCCTTTTCCCTTTAAGGAGATCACGAAAAAGCTTAATACGCTTGACGTCGTTGTTGATATCAGTGGTTTTGCCTATGCAGATTCCTGGGGTAAGCCCATGATAGCAGAAACGACAAAGCTTATTAAGCTTTGCAAGAAGCATTTCAATGCGAAATTTTACTTTTTCCCACAAGCCTGGGGCAGTTTCGACAACCCAGTAGTTGCCGATGCTGCAAGGGAAATGCTGCAACTCGCAGATCATTTTTATGCCAGAGATGTAGTGTCGCAAGCATTTCTCGCCAAGGTCCTGGGGAAGGAAGCACATGAAATCCCATTGCTCCATGACATTGCTTTTTCCTATGAAGGAAGTAAGACAATTCAGCCCCAAAAGCTCTTAAAATCGATTGGCTACAGTAAAAGCGGCAGAAAGCTCATCGGGATTTCCCCCAACATGAGGGTATATGAAAAACTCGAGGGCAGTGGCAAAGAAAACAAGTACATTCAAATTCTATTGGCTTTAAGTCAATACTGTATGCATACCCTTAATGCAGATATTTTATTGGTGCCTAATGAAATTATTCCCGATACCTTTTCTGAAAAGGAACGCGCCAATGACGATAGAAGAATCTGTCAGATGCTTAATGAAATGATCAATGATCCGGAAAGATGTTATTTAGTAGATAAGTACCGCTCTTCTGAGGAGATAATGGCATTTGTAAGTCAGGTAGATCTATTAGTGAGCTCAAGGTTTCATGCACTTATTTTTGGTCTGCACCATGCCATTCCTGTGATGGCCATCAGCTGGTCGCATAAATACAAAGAGCTATTCAGCCTTTTCGGATTGGATGAATTTGTGCTGGAGTGGGATGCTATGAATGAGGATTCAGCGATAGCGCTGTTAAAAAAACTGGATGTTAGGCAAGAAGAAATACGAAAGAAAATAAGTGCTGAATTACCACAGCTCAAATCAAAAGCCGATGAAATGTTTACAAAGCTTGCAGCAAACCACTAACAATATTGTTTCACAGTCTTTACATAAGCGTAGCAAAACCTACTTGTTTTTACTACGCTTACTCTAACAAAAGAAAAGTCGGAGTTTCTGTGATGGTAAGTTTAAGTCTTCCATCTTTTGTAACCCGCTCTTCTTTTTCCATCGCATCTCCACTCAGGGAAGGATGATAAATGTTGATATTTGGAATGTCTTCACCCAAA
>JBGSXH010000761.1:0-6870 GCA_041751515.1 Cyclobacteriaceae bacterium
TTTATCAAACTTCAAAAACCATAGGGATAAATTTGACTGTGCAAGATAAAGCTAATAGACTAACCGTTAGCGGCTTCGACATTAGCAATTGTCGATTTATAACTGTAGAGTGTAGGATCTTTCTAAGGAGACGGCAGCTTACGTAATTAGCCATGTAAGTTTACAAAGTTCATTATACCATTTAAGAATATAAATATGTTTATTATTGCCGGATGAGTTTTCGGTTTTAGGAGGCTGTGGTAAATTCTGTCATAGGTATATTGAATGATGGAATTTGTTATATGTTTAAATCATTAAAATATATCCGCAACTATTGCGCTATGTATTTCATAAAGAACAAATAGCGTAATAGTTGCGTGAAGCGAAACGTTAGATGCAATACCTGTAAATGAGAAAGATACTATTTTTAGTTATAATTATTTCTGCCTCCATCCATTGGGTTTATGGCCAATCACAACAAGAAGTTGTAATTGAAAACGGAGTATTAACAGTTAATGGTTACCAGTTTGTTTCTGAAGTAAGTATTGATAAACTAGATAAGTTGTTAAATGAAGCAGGCAAGGTCGTAAGACATAAAAAGAAAAAATTTAAAGACAGACATCATGGAACTAGACACGTAATTCCCAAATATGTTGAAATCATCTACAACAAAAGTGGTTTAGTTTTTAAAGGATCCGACGAGAATGAAATATCTGAACTCCAGATTAATTTTCGCTCAAAAGAGTTAACAGAAAAGTATGTTTTAATTGTCCTCGAAAAAGAGTATGAATTCAGTAAGAATTATCATGGCATTAATCTTTCAAAAACTCAACATCGAAAAGCTTATAAAGAAATTTATCTAAATACATTTGAACCCTGGACAGAACACCAGTTTTCTGGTAATCTGTTAATTGAAAGTCAAAAGGTTACATCTGGCGACTCTATATTCAACTTAAATAAGCCTAACGAAAAGTTATTTAAAGATGCTTTCTTCACTAAGAACGCTTTCAATCAAGAATTTAGATGTATTATACCAGCTTCGGTAATTGTAGTAGGATTTTGCGAATGCTTTTCAAATAAAATAAGAATGACACTATTTGGTGACGACATGAGACTACAAAACATCAAGTATAGCTTTGGACAGAAGTAAAAGCATCTATTCGAGTAGTTAAAGTGGAATCCCCCCGTTGTTTCAAGTCTTCCGAAGGTAGACTTGGAACCATTCATGAAAAGCAGGGTCTGTGACCCGGGGAAGTATGAAGATGGCTTAGCTGTGCTTGTAAGTAGCTGGGCGTTTTTGATTCAGCCAATCGGTACTGAAGAATGAACACGATTAGTGGGGCACAGTATGCAACCGACAAACTGCTTTACGCTCACTTGCTATTGATAAAACTTAGACCGAGACTTAAGCCTATCGGAGAAAATAAAAATTCATCGTTTCCGTAGCCGGACAATGGCACTTGGACAAAGAATCTGAAGTTTAACTTATTTGATTTTAGCGGAAGATATCTATAGCCCAAAATGGGGTAGAATACATAGTGCTGCGCAGTTTTGCTATTCAAATACGTTGCTCCAAGGCCAAATTCGAGGAAGCTTTTTCTTTTTCCAAAATTTGCGGTAATATGATGTGGTATGGTGACAAATTGTTCAGGCGCATCGCAGCCCCCCCGTTGTTTCAAGTCTTCCGAAGGTAGACTTGGAACCATTCATGAAAAGCAGGGTCTGTGACCCGGGGAAGTGAGGCATAAGGTTTGCGTCAACGAAAGTCTGCACTCCAGGGCTCAATAACCATTAGAGAACAAATCGATCTGCTTCTAAAAAAAAAATGTAGTTTTAGTAATGAGCACTGCATATAAGTTGAGCAACCCGGAAGGTATATATTTTATGTCCATGGCCACAGTGGAATGAGTGGATGTCTTTTCACGAAAAGCATATGTTGACATAATTTTGGAAAGCTTAAAGCATTGCCAAAATGAAAAGAGATTAATCATTTACGCATGGTGTATTATGACCAATCATATTCATCTGATTGCTTCAGCTAAGGAAGGGTTTGTGCTATCTGGCATCATAAGGGATTTTAAGAAATATACATCAAGCACGATTATAAATGCCATTTCAAACAACAACTATGAAAGTCGCAGGAATTGGATGTTATGGATTTTCAAGAAGGTTGGGGAAAAGAACAGCAATAATAAAAACTACCAGTTCTGGCGACAGGACAATCACCCTGAAGAATTAATAAGCAAAAAATTTAAGGATCAAAAGCTGAATTATATTCACCAAAACCCCGTGGAGGGTGGTCTTGTAGACAATCCTGAAGATCACAGATATTCGAGTGCCAGAGATTATACAGGTGGCAAAGGCTTATTGAATATTGTGTTTTTATAGAAGAATTAGAGCTAATATACCGGGTCAGAGACCCTGCTGCTCATTAAAAGTCACAAGTCTCCCTGCGGAAGACTTTCGACAACGGGACTTGCGACAACTGATTGAGTTAATCAACATTTGATCCGCGAGACAAAAGCCGCATAGATAACAAAAATGCTTTCGCAACCGCAGATCACATCACTTAAACTGACCACCAATATTTTCCCATTCGGCGCCTTCGGGATACCATCGATTGCCATCCCAGGCTTTATGGAACATCCCATTATTAGTGCCCAGACCAAATAAATCGAGCCGATTGGGAGCCCAGGAGACTGCCGAAAGTGGGCTACTGAAGCGGCCACCCAGCGGAGCCCAGCCTGGTTTCGAAGGATACCAACCGCGACCTGTCCAGGCCTTATGCCATGCCGCCCTGTCGGTACCAATGGCAAATATATCGATACGGTTGGCGCCCCAACTTACCACAGTCGGTGCGCTGTGCAGCTTGCCGCCCAAGGGTTCCCACCCTGACAGTGATGGATACCAGTCGTTGCCATCTTTCGCCTTGTGGTATAAGGCATCGTCAGTGCCGATGCCAAAAATATCCAAACGGTTAATGCCCCAGCTTACTGCCGCGGGGGAGCTGACAAAGCGACCTCCTAAACGCTGCCAGCCGAGCTCCGATGGGCCCCAATTGCCATCGTCACACCATTTGTACCAGATGGCTGCGTCCATACCGACAGCAAAGAGGTCAAGGCGGTTCGCAGCCCATGACACTACCGCAGGCTCATATCGAAGCTCTCCACCAAGATGTGCCCATTCGACCCATCTACCGTCCCAGGTTCGGCGGTACATCGCCCGGTTAGTGCCAAGCGCGAATATGTCCAGTCGGTTAACGCCATTGCTGACAGCAATAGGATGGGAGATGAGTCGGCCATCCAGATTGCGCCATTCCGGCGCAGTGGGGACCCACTGTCCTGCCCAGGCTTTATGCCATAATCCGCCATCTTCTCCCAGGCTGACGATGTCGAGCCGGTTAAGCCCCCAGCTTGTCGCTGCAGGCGCTGAGGTGAAGCCACCGTACAGTCGCTCCCATAGCAACTGTGAAGGATACCACCGGCCATTCCAGGCCTTATGAAAACAAGCGCTATCGGTACCGTTGCCAAAAATATCCAGGCGACCTCGACCCCAGGAAACAGATGCTGGTTTTCTTCCTGCCAAAACACGTGCTGCTCTTTGAACATTAATGGTGACAGTATTTGCTCGAAGATCTTCTTTTACAATGGTAAAACGAAGGCCAGCGGCATCACTATGTGCGACGTTTCCTGCGGCGGCGGGAATGCTTGTGAGTTCTACCGAACTAAGGCTTTTTGTGGATCCATTCGAAGTACGAACAATCACCCATCCCGATGCTCCTGCTGTTGGAGGAAGGGCACGATCCCAGCCGGTGGATAGAGGTCTGCGATACTCAATAATTAACATCTGACCAGGGAGAATACCCTTTGCCCATGCAACGACAGGCATAGATACACTGTTGGCTGCGGGTGCGCCACTCAAAATTCCAAGGCTGAACGAAACCTGCTCATTGGCACCCTTAAGCCCTACCGAGATGTCAAGGCCATGACCGTTAAGCTTGAGCCATCCGCAAGCCAGTAAAGCCGGAGCACCCATGCCAGGGCCTGCGGCAAGCTCCGTGCCCATACGCCGACCAGTCCCGTCGCTGGGTGAAAGAGAGGGATGTATAAACCTGTACTTCCATCCCTCGCCACCCATGACACAAAATCGATCCCCATATTCAAAGGGCCCCGAAGGCGTATGGAGATTTGCATGACCACTGCCAAAGAAAAAATGTCCAAGTTCGTGCGTCAGCAGCGATAGATTGAGGTCTTTAGCACCAATGTGTGCATACGGCTTGCCAGGTGCAACGGCGCCATAATTCGC
Organism: Cyclobacteriaceae bacterium; assembly: GCA_041751515.1. Taxonomy (GTDB): domain Bacteria; phylum Bacteroidota; class Bacteroidia; order Cytophagales; family Cyclobacteriaceae; genus JBGSXH01. Next base: position 4,285 of record JBGSXH010000761.1, read on the forward strand.
GTCTAACTTATCGATGATCAATGCGAAGTGGGTATAGGAGTCGAGATCCTCGCCAAGCTGAGCAGCCACCTGCGCTTTAACCAGCGGCCCGACATTGAATCCGTGATTGTTCCATTGCTCGCTTGTCATATTCAGCTTGCACCATTGGTACACCCTATGAGAGAAAACTACCCGGTTTCCGGATTGCGTTCTGAGATAGCTGCGAGCATGCGTTAGCAGACGATTGACCCATGCTTGTGTCACCCTCGTCTCCCGGGGCGCATCGCTACAGTAGACTAGTAATACCGCGAGTTTCATAATGGTCTATCATTAAAGCGTAGTTGAATAAATCACATATACTAAGTCCAAATAGTACTTTTTGCTAAAATTGCACATCATCAGCAAACGTCTGACAGCTGATTTTTACGTTACACAGTTGTGGAGCATACCATGTGCAGGATTTATTTTTCAATGTCCAGATTTACATAATTTGATAATTCAAAAAATGCCAATTTTCATAATTTTTACCTGCATAGGGTCTGCAGTTTGAATAGATCAATTTAATTATTAGACTATAATCTTGCATAGTAATAATGCGACAAGGCTGAAAAGATGCTCAAGTAATTCCTAGAATCATATCCTCCATGCTGCGGTCGAATGAAAAATAGGTTTGAGGGGAATTTTTGGTGATTTTCCTAACATTTTTGATAAAGTGAGATTGGTCGGTAAAGCCACCTAAATATGCTAAATCAATGAAGGTTGCTTTGGGATGGGTTTTGATGTACGCCATGATATGCTTAAAGCGGACAATATCTGCATACTGTTTAGGACTAATACCTATATGTTGATTAAAATGTCGCTCCAAAGTGCGCATTGTAATCTGGAAATATCGTGCGGCTTCTACCAAACATAAATTCCCGCCTTTTTGAATGATATAATCTACGACTGCCGTGTCAATATGGTGCCGGATAGGCAGCTGGGATAACCGCTTAAGCAAAACCTGCTCTATAATAGTTAGCCGCGCACTATCGCAATGGGCCTCCTGCAGGCGCTCAAACAGGGTATTTTCGAGTCTAATCCAGGATACATTTTCAAGCGGTTGTTCCCAATTATCTGTAAACTCATGCATATTTTGACGAAGCAGATGGTGTAAGCCCGTAGGCTGGAAAACTACGTACATGAGAGCGCCTTTTCCTGCAAGCGTAGCCGTCACAGCACGGGTAGTTTGCCCGATGATAACAGGCTCAACGGGTTTAAAGCAAGTGTTGATATCGGTTTGCATTGATACACCCTGTCGTATCGGAATTAACATAACTGGCACCCCCCTTGGTACAGCGCGGGTAGTGAATGATTGATTTTCATCAAAATTAAAATCCACCATAGCAATGTTTTTCACATAGGGTCGTAGAGGGAGGCTGGGCTGATAGACTCTTAGCGGTTCCATAGAAAAGCTGAGGACGATTATGACAATAGTATCTTGTCATAATAACGAAATTCGTTTGTTTTTGTAGGAAGAAATGCCGCTAAATTGACTAAATGGGAGAGTGGCGGTAGGGTAAATTAGCGAATCGAAAAAATTGTTTACGAAGGATGGCAGCAGGCATGCGACTTCTGCAATCGCCTTCACAATAAGTAATTATGCTTCTACTGCACCCTGCGTTGCAGCTCTTCTGAGCCTGATTTTATGTTGACACTTCTTAATTTGTTGTTTCCAAAATTTCGCGTATAATTAAGGCGCACAGACTGCATATGAGGGTCAATCATAAATACACTATTCACATTGTGTTCCGGAACGGAACTGTTTATTTGATAAATATTGGTATAAAAAACATCATCGAAAGACAGCCTAACAGTACCCTTATCATTATTTAGTTTTTTCTGCAAGCCAATGTTCAAATTACCGAGAGGTTGAAAAATCCACATACCCCAGTTTCTTTTTGAATTGTATATACCATTTATTTCTGCGGAATAGTTTCTGGGCAGCTTGAAAGTGCTGGTCATATTGGCCATAAAGTTTAAGAATTCGAAATTCGTATTCTGGTCAAGGTGTGCAGTCCTTAACTGGTTATAAAATCCGCCATAATTTAACTGTACATCCCACCAATCATTGATGATCCAGGGAACATTAAGGTTGATACTGTAGATTTCTTGATACTCAAGGTTCTGAGAGCGAAAAATCTGCCTGTTATTAACAGAGTCAATCTCAGGCTGAAAACCTGCAATAGCATTTTTTATATGGCTGTATTCTAAAGATAGGTTAGCTCTTCTAAAGTTGATATCAGTTTTAACTGCGTCAATGATCGCCGGTAACAAGGCAGGGTTCCCTGAAAAAAAAGTGTTGGGATCCATAAAAAACACAAAAGGTGCCAGATCATTAAAGGTAGGTCGCTGGATGCGTCTTGAATAACCTAAATTAAAGTTCAGGTTATCGTTTATCGTCTTTCTGTAAAAGAGGCTGGGAAAATAATTACCAAAGTTCCGATCCACCAGTCTGCTTTCTGTCGCCGTGCTTACAATCGTTCGGGTATTTTCAAAACGAAGCCCTCCGTTGACCTGGCTACTTTCATCAATGATCCATTCGGCAGACATATAGGCGGCCAGTATATC
>JBGSXH010000762.1:0-3829 GCA_041751515.1 Cyclobacteriaceae bacterium
TCATTTATGTTGTATTCATCTATGACTACACCCTCTTCTGAGCAGTATCTGAATAATACCTGCCCGTTTTCCTCCAGCGTTTCCAGCACCTGATCACTAATTTCATACTGTCCTTGAACCTGTGGTCCAAGTATTTTGTAAGCCTTACTGAGTTCCAGTGTTCTTGTCAGCGGGGCATCGTGGTGGTCAGGCTTGATGCAGGATTCTTGATATAATAATGGCTGTTCATTCTTACGCAATAGCATGCCTGGAAGAAGCCCTGCTGCAGTTAATAATTGAAATCCACTGCAAATACCCATCACATAGCCACCATTTGCAGCAAATTGAATTACGTGGTCAACGATGGGAGAGAACTTAGCACTTGTGCCTTGATGGACTGCATCGGCATGGGGCAGACTAGAAACCAACACAATACAATCTACATTTTGATGATCATGGTCTTGATGCCATAATTTTATCACATCCTGCTTCAGGACATCCTGCAGCATATAGACCATGTCTTCACCGCAACTGGAATCAGGGAATATAACTACACCGAATTTCATACAATAAAGGATTTTTATTTTAGATCAGTTTGAGGTCTCAAAACTAGTAGGAGATGGTTTTTCCAACATTGCTGGTTTCCTGCATAATTTTTATCATACAAAGCTAACTAATTTGTGTTAAATTTAGCGTTCAAGGCTATCGTTGAACGATATATCACTTAATATTGCGACAACAACGGTCAACAAACAAGCAACTTTATATTCTATTAATAATTTATTATGCTTAAATCGATGACAGGCTACGGACAAGCGCAGTTCGATGATGACAATTTATTTTTAAACGTTGAAATTAAGTCGCTCAATTCCAAATTCCTTGATGCCAGTTTTAAACTACCTAAAATTTTACTTAGCAAAGAGCTTGAAATCCGGAAAATCGTTACAGAAAGGATGGTGAGAGGGAAGGTAAATCTTAGCGTCGATATCATTAGCAAAAATAATACGACGGCTAAATCAACCATCAATAAAGTTCTTTTTAGAAATTACTATGATTCACTCACTGAATTGGCTAATGAAGTTGAATTAGCTAATGCTGAAGATTTATTCAAGTTGGCATTGCAAATGCCGGAAGTAGTGGTTGCTTCTCAAACAGATGCTTTGGACGATACCACCTGGCAGATCTTTAACGATGCGCTGGAGACGGCATTGAACGACTGCATCAATTTCCGTCAATCTGAGGGGACAGCATTGGCAGAAGAGCTAACAAGATATATCGAACAAATTCAGGTATATCTTGAAGAGGTGATCGTTCAGGACCCACAGCGGTTATTACAGGTAAAGGAGAGAATAGCCAAAAATCTTGAAGATACCTTGCAAAAGGCCAATATTGATGAAAACAGGTTTGAGCAGGAACTCATCTATTATATTGAAAAGCTGGATATCAGTGAGGAAAAAGTACGGCTGCAAAAGCACCTGGACTACTTTCTGGAAGTAATGCAAAATGAACAACAGGGCAACGGTAAAAAGTTGGCTTTCATTTCGCAAGAGATAGGCAGAGAGATTAATACAATTGGTTCAAAGGCGAACCATGCAATAATTCAACGTTCAGTCATAGGTATGAAAGAAGAGCTAGAGCGTATAAAGGAGCAGTTGCTTAATATTATATAGCCCATCGTTCAATTAATGCGACCATCGCGAGATCAACAAAATAAAAAGCCGGACAATATTGCCCGGCTTCTTAATTTGTTGATCAATGTCAATTTAGTTTGGGAATTAGCCTAATTTAAAAGTGATAGGTATTACCATTCTTACTTTTACGGCTCTACCACGTTGCTTACCAGGTTTCCATGGTTTAGCAGCTTGTACGATTCGTAAAGCTTCTTCATCACAACCTCCGCCAATACCTTTCACAACTTGAACATCATTCAAAGTACCATCGGTATCCACTACGAACTGAACGAATACTTTTCCTTCTACACCCATTCTTCTGGCTTGTGAAGGGTACTTTAAGTTTTTCTGAATGTATTGATAAAATGCTTGTAAACCGCCTTCAGGTTCCGGCTGATCTTCCACTACTGTGAAAATTTCATCAGCAACTTCTTCTTCAGGGGCATCTTCGTAAACTAACTCTTCAATTTGGGTTTCTTCTGTGATTTCGATATCCAGATCCACTTCAATTTCTTGTTCAATCTCTTCCTCATCCGGCACTTCGACCACTTCAGGTTGAACAATTTTTGGTGGTGGTGGTGGTGGCTGTTCAGTAGGTGGCACTTCCATGATATCATCGAAATCGTCATCTACCATACCAAGGTCTACTAAACTACCATCGTCATAGAATTTCCATTCAAAAGCAGTTGTCACCAAAAGCATGCTAACGACAAGTCCGATGCTCATAAATAGCCAGGACTTTTTAGTGAGATCTGCCTCAGGGGTTTTCTTCGCTTCCATAATAATATGTTTAAAGGTAAAATCTTTCTAGTCTAATGTAAAACTTACAATGTCCAAATATACGGAATTAATCATTTTTTCAAAATGAACGCCAGGTTAAGTTACTTTATTGTAAAATAAACTTCCTGCAATACATCCTAATAGATTAACTATTAAATCCAGACTGTCAAATGATCTGCCGTCTACCCACAATTGCCCGGTTTCAAGTATTGCACTATATGAAAAGGCTATCAAGGAAACAATAAGTACTGATTGAAAGGCAGATTGCTTGTCATTAGACTTATCAATTGCAGAAACCAGGAAAGCCAATACTGCAAAAATTGTAAAATGAACTAGTTTATCAACGTGTGGCACATTTCCTAGTAAACCATCATCTGGGATATTACTTGATGGCATCCACAATGCAAGCATGCAAATAAAAGCCCATGCAATTGATAGTTGTAAACTATATTTCTTCAACAAAACTCGATAAGCGTTTGTTTTGGGCTATGCACCTACCAGCTCCTTGTAATCTTCAGCGCTTAGCAAATCTTCCAGTTGACTTGCTTCGCTCACCTGAATTTTAATCATCCATCCACGTTCGTATGGATCCTCGTTCACTAGCTCAGGAGAATCTTCTAATTCAGTGTTTATTTCTGATACTGTACCTGTTATAGGCATGAAAAGATCTGATACGGTCTTAACGGCTTCCACTGTGCCAAAAACTTCGCCTTGCTCTACTTCCTCGCCTTCAGTTTCGATTTCTACATAGACAATATCGCCAAGCTCACGCTGTGCAAAATCTGTCACTCCGACAGTAAGTATATCGCCTTCAATTTTCACCCACTCGTGATCTTTTGTGTACTTCAGTGATTCTGGTATGTTCATATGGTGTTTTCTTTTGGCTAAAATTACATGTTTTTTTTACTGAAAAAAATTATTGTGCTAAACTAAAGCGAATCTGAGTACCAAATGCGGTCGAGGTTCTTCGAAATGCATTGGATACTTTCGGCTCGTTAATGCTTCTGTCAAAGTAGAACATCACATTAAGTCGTTGGTTTACAACATAGTTAATTGTTGGCCGCAGCTGGAAGTTAATGTTACCGCTGGTAATTGTATTTACTTCTTCGATTTTTCGTTGTACAGTTTGTGTGTCTCTGATAACAAATGTCATTTTCATTTGAAGATCATTTTTAAGGGTTTGTACCTCTCCCTGAATTCGGAAAGGCATGCGCATACCCGCTTTAGTATAACCAAGTTCCAGGACAACGTCGTTGCTATTAAGTTCGGTCATCTGAGCATTAGAGATGTTCAAGGCCATATTTCGTTCCGTTTTATATTCAACCCTTCCTGTCAATCTGTTTTTCGTTCTAAAATTAACACCCAATAAAGGTGCAAAAGCTTCAGTAACGACTACCTGC
>JBGSXH010000763.1:0-3201 GCA_041751515.1 Cyclobacteriaceae bacterium
ATAGCCTAGGGTTTAACCGCCGGGCTATGGGTGAGTAATACATCCTTTAATTCAAAGAAAAATGACCTAAATTAGCCTAATCACAATTCAAGCATTTACGAATGACTGTGTAGGGCCGCAATCCACATCACAGTACAATAAAGGCAATAATGGTCGACATGATTTTACTAAAAAGAAGAAGATGGAGTAAAGGGCATATTGTCATGCTGCTGTACTTGGGGCTGTTGATGGGTGCCTGTAAAGCCGATGAAGAAGCATTGCAGCAAATACCGGAAACGGAAACAACAGATGGCCCTGTGCAGTACGGTCAACCTTTCGAGCATGTGCCTACTACTTCGGAAATTATCATGTATGAGATTAATTTGCAGGCATTTAGTGCATCAGGGGATATTGAAGGCGTGAGGGCGCGGTTGGATGAAATCAAAGCGCTCAACGTTAATGTGATATGGTTAATGCCCATTCACCCCATCGGAGAATTAAGAGGTATTGGTTCTCCGTATGCTGTTCAGGATTATATGGAAGTGCGGTCTCAATTGGGCTCATTGGAAGATTTGAGGCGGCTGGTAGCGGAGGCGCATGAGCGTGATATCGCAGTAATTCTGGATCTGGTAGCCAACCATACGTCATGGGATAACCCCTGGATGGAAAATCCCAACTGGTATACGAGAGATGGTGCTGGAAATATTATCAGTCCTCCCGGAACGGGCTGGGATGATGTTGCCGACCTCAATTACCTCGACCCGAACATGCGCAGCGAAATGATCAAGGTGATGAAATACTGGGTTTTGGAAGCCAATGTGGATGGCTACCGCTGTGATTATGCCAACGGCGTGCCGACCGACTTCTGGCAACAGGCCATCGATAGCTTGAGAAGTATTCCGAATCGTGATGTCATCATGTTCGCTGAAGCGGTCCAAAAGGATTTATTTGGTGCCGGTTTTGACCTGACCTTCGGCTGGGATTTCTATCATCGACTTAAAGAAGTCGTGACAGAAAATGCACCGGCTGCAAACCTGATTCGGGCCAATGAAACTGACTATCATAATGTGCCTGAAGGTTCGCATATTTTAAGGTGGATCGACAACCATGATGACAATGCCTGGAATAATACACCTATCAATATTTTTCAGGGACTGGAAGGGAAATTGGCAGCATTTGCAGTGACCGCATACATGGGAGGGGTGCCACTGATTTATAACGGGCAGGAAGTAGGTTTCCCCCAAAGAATACCATTTTTTGATGGCAATGATGTGAAAATTGACTGGTCGCTTAATCCTGATGTACTGGCACAATATCAGCAGCTTTTGGCTTTTAGAGAAAGCAGTAATGCTGTGGGAACCGGCGGCCTGGAAGTATATGAGCACAATGATGTGGTGGCTTTTAAACGGATTGCCGGCGGCGAAGAGGTGCTGGTGCTGGTGAATCTAAGAAATGAGGCCATAGACTATTCCTTGCCTGCTGCCATAGCAGGAACGACCTGGGTAGATGCCATGGACGGTAACGATATCCACCAGGAAGAAAATATGCTTTTAGCACCCTGCACCTATATGATTTTAAAACAGTAATTATGTCATTAATATACCTATGCTTTTTGCATCAGTTTATTTTTTGCAATCAACTAGTAATCAGTTAAATATTGTTATATTCAAATGGTTATTGAACTCGCTCTAGCTATAATATTGAAATAGATGTGTTATGATGAAAAAGACAGCAATGAAAAGCTACTTGAAGATGCATTACAAAAAATAGCCACTCAAAATATCTCTAAAAACAATCAAGCTGAGAAACTAGAGGTTGCTAATGAAGCAATTCACTTACAAAATATTGAGAAAGCAAAAAGAGCTGAAGAATTGAGTATTGCCAATGAAGAACTGGTATTTCAAAATAGAGAAAAAGAAAAAAGAGCCGACGAATTATTATTTGCCAACGAAGCCTTAGCACTTCAAAATATTGAGAAGGAAAAGAAAGCTCAGGAGTATAAACTTATTAATAAAAGGCTTGCTTTTCAAAAAAAGCAACTGGAAGACTTTTGCGATATAATATCGCATAACCTAAGGGCGCCACTGGTCAATATTTCCATGCTGGTTGATTTTATTGCTGAAAATAAGGATCCTAAGGAATTTCCAATTTTAAGAGATCAGCTATCAATCACTGCGAAAATTCTAAATGAAATTTTTGAAGAGCTTGTCGAATCTCTTCAAATAAAAAAAGACACTGAGATTAAGTCAAAAAAATTGAATCTAAAAACTTACCTGACTAAAGTTAAGAGTGGCTTATTAGGGCAAATAAAAAGTGCGGATGCTAAGATTGATTACGATTTTAAAGAGTCTAATGTCGTACTTTTCCCTCCAAAATACTTATTCAGTATCCTGCATAACCTGATCAGCAATGCAATAAAATACAAGTCTCACGACCGAGCTCCAGTTATAAAAGTTAAAACTAAGCGGATTGGAACCAGCATTATGCTTTCTGTGACTGACAATGGATTAGGTATAGATTTGCAGAAGCATGGAAAGAATGTATTTAAAATCCGAAAAGTTTTTCATGAGCATCCTGATGCCAAGGGGTTTGGGCTCTTTATTACTAAATCTCAAATTGATGCTATGAATGGTGAAATTTGGCTGGAAAGTATTCCTGGAACCGGAAGTACCTTTTTTGTGGAGTTCAAAAATCAACTTCAATGAATGCAGTAAAAAATATATGGTTAATTGACGACGATGACATATTTGTCTTTCTCACTAGCAGGCTTTTGGAACGCATGGCAGACAAGAAAGAAATTACCATATTTAAAAATGGTCAACAAGCTATTGACCATTTTCGTCAGTCACTTGCCGACAATGCAACGTTGCCAGATATCATTTTTTTAGATTTGATGATGCCTGTTCTTGATGGATGGGGTTTCTTAGAAGAATATATACCATTATGTCTCCAATTCACTAAGGAAATCACCCTGTATGTACTTTCTTCTTCTGTATCACCTCAGGATCTAATGCGAGCCAAAGCAATTAAAGAAGTCAAGAACTATATTATCAAACCTCTCTCCATTACACATTTACAAGAGTGGATACTTCGGAGCAAATTGCGCCAGCTATTTCGGTCTCACTGCGCCGGTGATTTCGGTTCAAATTGCGCCACTTTAGCCAGGGTGTAAAATGAATCTCGGTTCGTTTTGCGCCACTTTGAAAGATCAAGCAATTACCT
>JBGSXH010000764.1:0-14023 GCA_041751515.1 Cyclobacteriaceae bacterium
CCAGGGGATCATTGGCTACGATCTGTTTTCAAGATTTGTTGTTGCAATCGATTACGAAAACCAGCAAATGACATTACATGAGCCTCAAGACTATACGCCTCCTTCGGGTTTTGTCACCCGAAAAATCTTTGTGCAGGACACAAAACCGTATTTGTATACTGCCTTAACAATGACTGATGGAAGCTTAATGCTGGCGAAGCTAATGCTGGACACAGGGGCAAGTCATGCCCTCATGCTTCATGAGAATTCGAATGAACAGATCCGCTTACCCTTCAAAAATATCCGATCCAGCCTTGGAAGAGGCCTTGGAGGTGATATTTTTGGCGCCATTAGCAGGGTAGGTAGCCTTACTTTCGGTGGATATGTGCTCGAAAACCTGATTGGCTCCTTTCCTGATCCCGGAACATATGATGATGTTATTGCTAATACAGCACGAAATGGTACTATAGGAGGTGACGTATTCAGAAGGTTTCATGTCATTTTTAACTATAGTAAAGGAGAAATTTACCTGAAACCTTATAAAGACTTTAATGCTCCCTTTCATTATGATATGAGTGGAATGGAAGTAAAAGCTGTGGGAAGACAATACCAGTATTTTGTGGTAGAAGGCGTGAGAAAGCACTCCGCGGCATACAGGGCAGATATCCGGCCTAACGATGTCATCATCACCTTTGAAGGGAAAAAGCGAAGTAATATCAACCTCAACGTCATTACAGAAGCCCTTCGTAGCCAACCTGGCAAAAAAGTAAAGCTGACAATACGCAGAGGAAAACGTGTTATTGACAAAGAAATATGGCTGGAAGATTTAATTTAGTAATTATTATCTCCTACCCTATTTTTAATGTCATCTGATGAACACCTGCGTCGAACAGTTTGTACTAATAACATCTACCTAAAGTTAAGGCTATGAAAATTTTGCTAACGGGTGCCAATGGTTATATAGGCCGACGATTATTGCCTGTTCTTGTGCAGGAAGGTCATGAGGTAATCTGTCTTGTCAGAGACAAAAGAAGGATGAACCTTGAAAAAAGCATCGCAAAAAAAGTAAGTTATTTTGAAGCAGACCTCTTAAAGCCCGAAACGCTACAGAATTTTCCGGAAAACATTGATGTGGCGTATTACCTGGTGCATTCCATGGGCAGCTCTTACAAGAAGTTCATGGAGATGGAACAAAACGCTGCACAAAACTTTAAGGAACATGTCGAGAAAACCAAGGCCCAACAAATTATATTTCTCAGCGGCATCGTTAATGATGTCAATCTTTCTCAGCATCTGGCATCCAGAAAAAAGGTAGAAGATATCCTGAACGCTGGCCAAGTTCCGAGTACAGTCCTGCGTGCCGCCATCATCATCGGCTCGGGTGGCGCCTCATTTGAAATCATCCGCGATCTCGTTGAGAAACTTCCCGTCATGGTTGCGCCGAAATGGCTAAAGACCAAATGCCAGCCTATTGCAGTTCGTAACGTCATAGAGTACTTGAACAAAGCGAAACTTGAAAAAAAGACCTTTGGGAAAACTTTCGACATAGGTGGCCCGGACATTCTTACGTATGAACAGATGCTCCTGGAGTTTGCTAAAGTGAGGGATCTGAAACGTTATATCATATCAGTACCAGTATTAAGCCCGAAACTTTCTTCATTATGGCTTTATTTCGTTACCCAAACATCCTTCTCCCTGGCTCGATCGCTGGTAGACAGCATGCGCAACGAAGTTGTAGTGAAAATTGGAAATATTCAGGACGTGATTCCTATACAGCTCATTTGCTATCGGGAGGCAGTTACTCGCGCTTTCGACAAAGTTTCCCAAAATGAAGTGGTTTCCAGCTGGAAGGATGCGCTGGCCAGTGGAAAAATGAATCCGGCTTACCTGGAATTTGTGAAAGTACCCCAAAATGGCTGTTTTAAAGATATCCAGGAAATTCCGTTTAAAAAGTCCAAAGACGAAGTATTGGAGAATGTTTGGCAAATCGGTGGCGAAAGAGGTTGGTATTACCTTGGTGGCTTATGGCAAATCCGCGGCATGCTGGATAAGCTGGCAGGTGGCGTGGGTTTAAGAAGAGGCCGCAGAAGCCCTACCAATTTACTGGCAGGCGATGCATTGGATTTCTGGCGGGTACTGGTAGCCGACCGCGAAGAGAACAGGCTTTTATTGTATGCAGAAATGAAGCTTCCTGGCGAAGCATGGCTGGAGTTTATCATCAGAGAAAATGATAAAGGGCAAAATGTTTTGCACCAAACCGCGACTTTTAGGCCTCAAGGTTTATGGGGAAGATTATACTGGTATTCCATTTATCCTTTCCACTTGTTTATCTTTAAAGGCATGGCCAATCGGATCATAAATTTCAATCAGAAGGCAGAAGCGAAAGTGCGGAGTATCACCTCTGCCTAATAAAAAAAGGACCCCAATGTCAACACAAAGAGGTCCTTTATTATTTCAAATTCTGCTATCCTAGCTCTTTCTTGGGTCTAAAATGGCGTCAATTCTTTCCAACGCATCTTCGAGGTGGTAGCGGCTCATCTGGTCGCGACGACCATTATTAAGACTACGCTTAATTTCTGACTGTAGTGACTTCAACTCACCTCTAACCATCGGCCTGATGTCAGACTGTGATACATTCACAGTGGTGACACCCATAAATCCGGCCATACGGCCACTAATTTCAGCTTGATCTTCCTTCATTAAAAATGCAAGTCTGTCCAGGTGAGCGCGCTGCAGGTTTCTGCGGTAAGTATCAATTCCCTGGCCATTGCTGAGCTCGGTCCAGATACCTTTTCTTAGGTCACCAAACATTTCTGGAAGCGTATACGCATCGTCCGGAGAAATTGTACTGGCTTCAATAATTCTGGCCATTCTACTTGGATCAAGCAAATTTTTCAGAATAGTTTCCTGCGAACGTCGGATGCGTTCGATGGTACCTGCACTTTCAATTCTTCTTAAGATATCTGTATCAATCAGCCATTCCGGTGTTTGGAACGCTTCATCGCTTAAGAATGTAATGGCCTCTTTCTGCTTTTCTTTAGGAACTGGCTCATAAACTTCACCTTCTTGGTCGTAGCTTTTATAGAATTCATAAACACCACCAACATTGCTCTTGACATGGCCCATATAACGGTTCCACTGGCCTAGCACCTGATTGTACATTTCTTCCAGATCGTCATAATTCTTGCCATCTTCAGCAGTCCATTCGATCAGGTTAGGAACAATGCGTTTTAAATTGGCTATGCCGTAAGCACTTGCTTTCATGGCATCGTCACCTAAATCTTCCGTCTGGGCACTAGGATCCATAGGATTACCCATCTGTCTGCCAAAGCGGTACATCAAATCTCCATCGTGTTCTCTGATCCAGGCATTCAGCGTTTCTTTTTCCTCGTCCGGCGTATTAGCTTCCGGGATCGGACGATAGCCCCATCTCACAGCATGTTTATCATAGATTCCAATTTTAGGCATCATCGCCACCCCTTCATCACCTGGCTGGGCAATATAGTTGAAACGAGCATAATCCATAATACTCGGCGCAGTACCCATTTTCTCCGTGAATGTGGCTGAACGCAGGGAATCTACCGGGTAGGCAGAACTGGCGCCCATGTTATGAGGTAATCCGAGGGTATGGCCTACTTCATGAGAAGACACAAATCTTACTAATTCTCCCATTACCTCATCGTCAAATTTAACGGAACGGGCATCAGGATTAATAGCAGCTGTTTGTACAAAATACCAGTTTCTCAACAAGTTCATCACATTATGGTACCAACCGATATCACTTTCAATGATTTCTCCGGAACGAGGATCTTTCACTGAAGGCCCGTAAGCGTTCTGAATATCGCTGGCGAAATAACGCACCACAGAGTAGCGCGCATCTTCCGGACTCCAGTCAGGATCTTCCTCTGCTGTCGGCGGATCTTTGGCAATAATGGCATTTTTAAAACCTGCGGCTTCAAAAGCCTCCTGCCAGTCTTCGATACCTTGCTTAAGATACGGACGCCATTTTTCCGGTGTAGCGGGGTCTATATAATATACAATAGGTTTTTTAGGCTCCACTAACTCACCGCGTTCGAAAGCTTCCATATCAGAAGGCTCTAATCTCCAACGGGCGATGTAAGTGCGCTTTGTAGCCTTTTGAGCATCCATACCATAGTCCACCTGGCTGACATTGAAGAATCCTACGCGCTGATCGAACAATCGGGCTTGCATTGGCTCCTTGGGCAATAAAACCATGGAATTATTGATCTCCAAAGAGATAGCCCCAGTTCTTGCATTTGTTGGTGGTTCGGTCGCCTTGTAGGTAAGTACATTTCGTGCCTCCACATTGGTGGGGAAACTGCGAATAGACTCTATCATCGACCTGCTTTCGTCCAGCGTAGAAATCTTGAAGCTTTTTCTTCTGCGATCGTCCAGACCGATAGCCATTACATCCTTGGTAAACAGCTCGGTTACGTCAATTACTGCAGAAGCAGAATCTGTTCCGATAGCTTTGATGTCAAAAGACATGAGAATAGGCTCAAAGTTCGAGCTTTTTACAGATTCGTAGATAGGGAGGCTATCGTTGGCCACATTATTATAAGAAACCATGCGTAACAGCACCTTTTTGTCCTTTTTATCCCATCGGACAACTTGCTCGTTCAAGCTTTCTCCGCCGTAGCCAATGCCTTCAGCAGTTTTTGCGATGCGTGTAACCAAAAACATGTCTCTGTTGAATAGGGAATCAGGGATTTCGAAAAGAAACTTATCTTCCACCTTATGAACGTGAAACATGCCTTCTTGCGTCTCTGCACTGGAAGTCACTACTTCTTTGTAGGGCTTCATGCCATTTTTCCCATTCTCTTTTTTACTGCTGTCGGAAGCAGTTGGGCTCGATTTACTGGCAGCGCAGGCACTCAAGAGCACACTACCGCCAATTAATACGATTCCCATCTTCAGGCCTTTCGAACAAAAGCCTGCAAAACCAGATTTTACCATAAATATTTATTGTTTAACTAATTAGAAGGAATAGATGATCACTTTAGAAACTCTAATTTAAAAGAAATTACGTCAATTCTAAAAAACAACACAAATTAAGCACGTTTTGCATGGAAACACCGAAATGACGCCCGCGCAGAACAGCGTAGAGATGATTTTGAAAAAGGAGTTTCTGCATAATTCAGCGAGTTCTGCGGGAAATACCGTAAACACCGCAAACAAATCCTCACTTATTTGAAGTTGACGAATTTAAAATTGGGTTTATTGGTCTACTTTAATGTAAATGATATAAAACAGGGCATTTTCAGAAAGGTAAATGGTCTTTAAAATGCCCTCTGTTCATGAACAAGAAGCACCTACACGGTGTTGAAACCATGCAAAGCGATTTCTCTCAAAGCTTTTGCCATGCATCAGCTTATTTGTTTACTCTATGATAGATATAGCCATTATTGGCGGTGGGCTCGCCGGACTTATTTCTGCCATCCTTGGTGTCAGAGCGGGCCAT
The DNA here is from genome assembly GCA_041751515.1 of Cyclobacteriaceae bacterium. Lineage (GTDB taxonomy): Bacteria > Bacteroidota > Bacteroidia > Cytophagales > Cyclobacteriaceae > JBGSXH01. The sequence goes on from JBGSXH010000764.1 coordinate 5,462, forward strand.
AGTGTCATTTTATTCGAAAAGAAAAGCTATCCACTGGATAGGGTTTGCGGGGAATACATTTCTAATGAAGTAAAGGATTTTCTCGTTTCCCAGAGGTTATTTCCCGAACATCTGCAGCCTTCCTCGCTCAACCATTTATCGCTTTCTGCTATTAATGGCACCGAAGCGCATCTACCGCTGGCCCAAGGGGGCTTTGGCGTTAGCCGTTATGCTTTTGATGAATTTCTGTACAAAATTGCGCTGCAAGAAGGCGTCGTTGTACATACCAATACTACCATTCAGTCATTTGATTTTCAGGACGACCGGTTTACCATAAGCAATCAACTTAAGGAAACCTTTGAAGCCCGAACATTAATTACTGCCCATGGTAAAAGGTCAAATATCGACAATTTTCTAGACCGCGATTTTTTTAAAAAGTCATCTCCGTATATCGGAGTGAAATACCATGCACGCAACGTGCCCATGGACGACCGCAGTATAGCTTTACATAATTTTCGGGATGGCTATTGTGGCGTCTGCAAGATTGAATCCGACTTGTTCAACATCTGCTATTTATCAAGGACAGAAAATCTTAAAAAGCATGGCAGTATCGAAGCGATGGAAGCGGCTGTCATCAAACAAAATCCGTTTTTAAAGGAGATTTGGGAAAAGTCAGATTTCATACATGAAAAACCCGTGGTAATTAATGAGGTATCCTTTCGTCCGAAACCTTTAATTGAGCATCATGCGCTTAGCTGCGGAGATGCCGCAGGGCTCATAAGTCCTTTGTGCGGGAACGGGATGGCAATGGCCATTCATGCGGCCACTCTGCTTAGTCGGGAGTTACAGGGTTTTCTCGATGGGAAATACAGCAGAATTACGATGGAACAACGCTATCAAAAGGCCTGGGAGCAGCAGTTTTTACAGAGGCTAAAATTTGGTAGAATAGCTCAAAAGTTTTTCGGGAAGAAATGGTCAAGCAATTTACTCGTTGGGCTCATCGCCGGTAGCCCGGGACTATCGGACAATATAATCAACTTCAGCCATGGCAAGCCTTTTAGTTATTCCCCAATATAAACCAGAGAATAAAGAAAATAATTAAAGCAGAGGAGGAAAGCAGGTTCATCCGCATTACACTGCGATATACCGGCACTGCCTGCTTTCTGATGATATTGCCAGCCCAGCGAACGAAATACACCAACACCGGCAGTAGCAGTATTTGAAAGAGCAGCGCCTTTTCCCAGGAGCTTATTTGTAGAAGAAAGTACACAAAGGCCAGATTCCCGATGAGGAATACTACTCCCGTGAAAAGAAAAGTCCGTTTCACACCTAAAAAAATACTGAGCGTAATGTCACCCCTTTCCCTATCTTCTTCATGCTGATAAACCTGCGTAATAGGGTAGGAGGCCCATAGCAATAAAGTGCTCAATACCCCGGCCCATAAGACTTTGGCGCTCAATAAGGCTGCGGGCGCATCTCCAGAGCAGGCAAGTACCACTGCCCATAAGGTAAATGCTCCCTGAAAAATTCCTGCCACCAGCCAGCTGATAAAAGGGTATTGCTTCAATCGAATACTAGGGTGGCTATAGGCTTTCGACACCAAACCATAACAAAGCAGCGCAAATGCAAAATAAGGACCTATCAAAAGACCTAACATGATGGCAAATGCGTCAAAAACCAGCGCTGTAAAGTATAAGTGTTTGCTTACTGGCGGTGGAAATTCTAAGCCGCCAATACTGCCTTTGTCTTTATCGAAATAGCTGTTGAAGCCATTACTGGCAGGATAAAGAAAAAAATGCAAACAAATAAATGCTACTACCGCTTCAAATATGCTGATTTCTGGCGCTACATTGATGGCAAAAAGATACACTGGCAGCAGGAAGAATGAAAAGGGTATGCGAAGATGGAGCCAGGTAGAACGAGACATGGTAATTCTTTTAAACAAGATACTTAATTTTTGTCTTAGATACTTGAATGAAAGCGGTTAGTATAGAATTATCCGTTTTAACTCACTGCCGGATTAGTCCGGTTTTTCTTTAAACTTTACTCAATGAATAGTTATATATCCGCTATTGGTACGGCTACGCCGGAATTTTGCTATGAACAATCAGAAATTGCCGGCTTTATGCTCGACAATCTTTCCATGTCTAATGAGGAAAAAATCAAATTGCGCCTCATATACCGCGCCACAGGTATTGAGAAACGTTATAGTACACTGCAGGATTTTGGCAGCAAACCGGGAGATTTTACCTTTTTCGGAAATGAGACAGCTTTAAAGCCATTTCCGGATATTGAGCATAGAATGAAGCATTTTAAGGAATATGCTTTGCCATTGAGCCTAAAGGCAGCAAAGGCTTGCTTCGAAAAGACACCACATATACAAGCCAAAGACATTACCCATATCGTGACAGTTTGTTGCACCGGTATGTATGCGCCTGGCTTAGATATTGAGTTAGTCAATGCGCTTGGATTGCCGGGAGAAACACAACGTACTGCCATCAACTTTATGGGTTGTTATGCTGCATTTAATGCGCTGAAGGTAGCGGACAACATTTGCCAGTCTAAGCCTGAAGCCAAGGTACTGATAGTCGCCGTTGAGCTTTGTACTTTACATTTTCAGAAAACGGTAGATGATGATAACATCCTTGCCAATGCGCTTTTTGCTGATGGCGCTGCAGCAGTGATCTGCGAAGGACAAAAGCAGGACAGTCTGCAATTGGAAATGAGCGGCTTTCACAGCGCTTTAGCCCCTGCCGGTGCAGATGAAATGGCCTGGAAAATCGGCAATCACGGTTTTGAAATGCGTTTAAGCCAATATGTCCCAGATTTCATCGAGGAAGGCATCGTCAAGCTTGCAGGAACGCTGCTGGATAAGTTTGGTAAAGGTCTGAAAGATATTGCACATTTTGCCATTCACCCGGGCGGCAAGAAAATCCTGACAGTGATTGAGCAGCAATTGGGCATTTCTTCCGAGCAAAACCATGCAGCTTATCACGTATTAAAAAACTTTGGCAATATGTCTTCTCCGACCGTGCTCTTTGTGCTTAACCAGCTCATGAAAGATTTTACAACAGAAAATGAAGCTGAAAATATCCTGAGCTTTGCCTTTGGACCCGGACTTACACTGGAATCACTGCTTTTAAAGGTCAGCAATTAATATTATCTGAAGCTTTATGTTGATGTCGAAATTTTCTAAAAGATCTGACGCCACCGAAATCATGGACGACTGGAATGAAGGCGGCCCTGCTATGGACCAAACCCTCCACGAGCTCGACAATGTCAACCGTTTTCTGGGAGGCAATGCTGTCAGTACAAATGGTCTTCAAAAACTTTTAAAAGATAGACCAAAAGATAGCAGTACCTATACCATCGCAGACCTGGGTTGTGGCAGTGGTGATATGCTCCGAAGAATGGCGCACTGGGGGAGAGCGAATAACGTGTCCCTATTGCTTACCGGGGTGGACGCCAACCATAATATTGTCGAATTTGCCAGGGAGCAGTCGAAAGCTTTATCTGAGATCAGCTATACTGTGTCAGATATTTTCAGCCCAGCCTTTCAGGCACGCTCCTTCGATATTTTGCACTGCAGTTTATTCACCCATCACTTCGATGACGATGCTTTCGTCAAACTATTGGCACAAATGAAAACCCAGGCCAAGCTGGGCATCATCATCAACGATTTGCACAGGCATTTTCTGGCTTATTATGCTATAAAATACATCACCAAAGCCATTTCCAGATCAGATATGGTGAAGCATGATGCGCCCGTTTCCGTACTTCGAGCTTTTACAAAAAAAGAAATCGTCAATTTATTGCAACGAGCAGGCATCACCAGGTTTGAAATTAACTGGTGCTGGGCTTTTCGATGGCAGATTGTTATTTATGCGGATTGATTTTATAGCCAGGGTTGAAACCCTGCCTATGAAATCAATCCTTATAAGGATGCGCTTCTAATGCGCTATTTACTTTAGCATTTTTGCATATTCCCCTAAACCATCTACCCCTTCACCCACTTTACCTTTTCTGCGATATCATCTCTTTTACCCTGAGGCAACTTTCCTGCAGGCATACCCACGTACAAAAACCCTAGCAGCCTGTCTTTTTCACCGAGCTGAAAGAATGGTTTTGCTTCATCCATATAGGTAATGCCGCCTGTTGTCCAGTAGCAACCTGCACCATAAGCAGTAGCGGTGAGGTACATGTTTTGCACAGCGCAGGCAACTGCGATCACTTCCTCTATGGCAGGCACCTTTTCTTTGGGATTGCGCTGCATGCATAAAGCAATAATATGAGAAGCCATTAAAGGCTTTTGTTGCAGTTTGTCTAAGGTTGCTTGTTTGAATGAACCATCCTCAGTAGTTACCTTTCTGTAGAGTTCTGATTGAAAATCCGCCAGCTTTTCCAGTCCTTCATCACAGAATACTGTAAACCGCCAGGGCTGCGTCATGCCATGGTTAGGAGCCCATCCTGCATTTTCCAGCATGGCTTCGATGATATGGGTCGGCACCTTTTCCTCACTGTACATATTAGGATAAATACTGCGGCGTTCGCGCATCAGCCGGTTGGCTTCTTCGATATTAAAAGACATTCTCACTAATTAAAAGGGTACACTGGCCTTAATGCCACCAAAATAATTTCTTGGTGCTGATGGCTGAAAAAATCTTCCGCCAAAAGCATTCAAATCATTCCCCAGGCTGTAGGATTCATTCAGCAGGTTGTCTACCCCGCCAAACAGCTCAATATTGAAAAGGTCCGGAAAGCTATGTCTCCAGCCCACCCTTGCCTGCACCAAATGATAAGATGGCGAATATACAGTATTGGCATCATTTAAGGGTATTTCGGAGGTATAATTATGCGTCAGCCGCGTATAAAACCCCGGAGCGATGGACAGGTCCAACGTACTTACTGCAACTAGCGGTGCCACACCGGTCAACTGGTTGCCGGAAAAATCTTCGGCCTGCAGGTATTCATCAAATCGATAGTGGTTGTACGTTAAACTGTGGCTGAATCTTCCCTGCCAGAAATTAGCCGACTTTTGGGGATCGAATAATTCCCAGGCGACTAAAAGCTCCAAACCCTGCTGGGTAGTACTTCCTGCATTATCAAAAAGTACCACCGAAGAAAAGTCGGTATTGGAAATGATGGTTTCATACAGATTCAGATGATACATCGAAAAGTCAATTAACATTCTTCTGTCAATCAGCTCTCCGCGAAAGCCCAGCTCATAATTAACACCCTTCTCCGACTCCAGGTCCTCGTTAATGGAGCCCTCATTGGTACGCACTTCCGTTACTGTAGGCGGCGAAAAGCCATAGCTTACATTGGCATGCAAAGCCATCGTATTGCCAAGTTTTCTTAACAAGGCAAAGCGGGGGGACAGTACCGGGGCAAAATCTCTGGCGGAGCGGTAGGTGCTGTCCAGAATTTCATCTCTAACCCGATAAATGTCATAATTGAATTGATTATAGCTGGCACCAACGGTAGCAGACCAGTTCGGGCTAATGTCCAGCTGAGCCTGCAGAAAGGTCATGTACTGCGAACTTCTCAGTTCATCGTCAAATCGCAGGGTGTCCGGCTGGCCGTTGACATTGCCAAAATTTCGGGCGATCTGAATTTCCGATTGAAATTCAAGCCCAGCATCAAGTCTTAAAGGCATGCCTGCTACCTGGCTTTCATAGTAAAACCGGGTACGTCCTCCGCCACCCTGACGACCATCCTTCTAATAATCTGTAATAAATGGATTATCAAAATCGGTAAAAGTGCTATAAACAGTAGTGCTATTGCCAAAACGTTCACTGAATTGAATGTCGTGGCTAATGCCAAAGTTGAGCGTATTTTGTATAATACCTGCATTCTGGCTGGCACTACCGGCCCTGGCCTGCCTCGGGTCTTCGGCAAACTGCTCAGCGGTAAGTCCGCCCGGAATCTGATAATCCAGCGAACTATAGAACATATTCACGGAAATTTCCTGCTTTTCACTGGGCTGTACATAGCCGAGCAACTGTATGGTTTCCCGATCCATCGCACTATGGTCACGGTAACCATCGGCAGATTGATTGACGTAGGAAAGCTGAATACCGGCTGTCTCCGTCGCATAGTTTACCTGCGCCGTTTGCCGGTTAAAGCCATAACTGCCTCCCGTGTATCCTAGCTGTACGCGATTGTCCTGAGGTAATGGTTTTGGGCTGGTAAAGTTCACCACGCCACCCAAGCCGGCCCCATACAAACTCGCCGAAGGCCCTTTAATGACCTCCACATTGCCCATGTTCTCAATATCGAGGAGATTTAAAGGCGTATTGCCATTGGGTTCCGTCAAAGGAATTTCATTCCAATACATTTTGACATTGCGCACCCCAAATGGCGCTCTCAATACACTACCTCTGATGCTTAAACGGAAACTTGCAGGCGACCTTTGCTCCATCCGTACGCCTGTCATAGTATTAAATGCAGCAACGGGCGATGATTCATCGTAGCGATTAAATGCTTCGGCATCAATCACCGCTACTGCTGCGGGCACTTCCAACAAAGGTCTGCCCGTTTCATAACCCCGCACGGTAACACCGCTCAGCGCCTGGGTAGTCGCTGTCATGAAAACTGTATAACTTTCGTTCGGAGCAGCACGTAGCTGCTGCCTTTCGTAACCCACGAAAGAAATATCAAGGGTTGCAGCTTCAGTAAGATTGAAGCTGACGAAACCCTGGGGATCGCTGATTTGACCCTCTTCTTCGCCAGCTACTCGTACTGTAGCGCCCACCAACGGTTCGTTACTTTTTCTATCCAATATCTGAATTTGCTGCGCCATTGCCTGAAGTTGCAGTAAGAGAAAAGCCACGAATAGTAATGATCGGCCTGATTTGATGATGAAATGCATAAAAGTTGATGAATAGCTGCAGTTTGTGTTCACAATGATAACATTTATATTGACCAATAATGATATTGATTGTTTTTGATTCACCTTTGATTTTTTGAAAATAGATAAGTAGTTACTTTAGCGGACTGATAACTCGTGTTGATGATGAAATCTATATGATCAAGAAAAAGCGCCAACCGGGGGATGAATATAATGATCTTCAATAACGTGACAGCGCTGGCCATATAGATTCCATATGGTCATGAAAAACATTTACATTCACATGAAAACAACCATATTAGCAATTACCCTTAGTCTATTGGAATTTAACCTGGATGCTCAAGATTATTTTAAGACCAAATTTGAAGAAAGTGATGGCCGAGAGACTGTCACTTATGAGGAGGGGATAGATTATTTTAACAGCATGGCCAATGCTTTTGAAGAGATCGCAATCTATGAAATGGGCCCAACTGATAGTGGCGAACCGCTGCATCTGCTGCTTTATAGTCCTGACGGTGCACCAAAATTAGACAGTGCCTCGTGGAAAGACAAGCACATCTTATTTATCAACAATGGCATTCACCCTGGTGAGCCCGATGGCATTGATGCCAGCATGCTGCTTCTCAGAAACCTGGTAAATAATGAAAGCGCCACTGAGCAATATGCTGATGTTATCGTCGCCATCATTCCCTTTTTCAATATCGGAGGTGCTTTAAACAGAAATAGCACCAGCAGGGTCAATCAAAACGGGCCGCTGGCATTTGGCTTCAGAGGTAATGCACAAAATTATAACCTCAACAGAGATTTTATCAAGAATGATGCGCTGAATACACGATCCTTCACCGAAATATTTCACCTGCTCGCTCCCCGGGTCTATGTCGAAACGCATGTGAGCAATGGTGCTGACTACCAGTACACCATGACCCTATTGCCTACACAGGCCAATAAACTGGGTGGAAGTTTGGGAAATTACCTAAGGAAGGAATTTCAGCCAGCATTATATGATAAGATGGCTGATAAGTCCTTTGAAATGACGCCTTATGTGAATGTATGGGCCTCCGTGCCCGACTCAGGCTATGTACAATTTATGGACTGGCCGCGGTATTCTTCGGGCTATGTGGGCCTTTTTGGCACCTTGGGCTTCATTACCGAAACGCATATGTTAAAGCCTTATCATCAAAGGGTATATAGCACGCTGGCCTTTTTGGAAAGCATGTTGGAACTGCTGGTAAAAGATGGCAGCAAAATACAGTCGCTACAACAGGAAACGCTAGCCGCGCAGCGACAACAGGAAGTTTTCCCTATCAGCTGGGAGGTGGATAAGGACAATCCCTCTGCCCTGGAATTTAAAGGCTACGAAGCCAGCTATATCGACAGTAAGGTAACTGGACAGAAAAGGTTGTTTTATGACCAGTCTAAGCCATTTACCAAATCCATTGATTTTTACAATCACTATGTCGTCAATGACAGCAGCAGCAAACCCGCAGCCTACATTATTCCCCAGGGATGGCATGAGGTCATCGATTTGCTAAAGTTGAATGGCGTTCAAATGGAGTCTCTTGCGCAGGATGAGGAAATAATGGTAGAAGTGTATCATATAGATGATTTCGAAACGATGACTTCCCCATTTGAAGGGCATTATATGCATTTTAATACGAAAGTTACTAAAAACAAGACTACTATTGGATTTCGCAAAGGCGATTACCGAATCCCTACCGACCAGCCTGCACTGC
>JBGSXH010000765.1:0-4770 GCA_041751515.1 Cyclobacteriaceae bacterium
TCAGACTTTTCAAGACACTAAAGAGCAGGACAAGCACATTGCTTCCCTGGATCCTTTGAATTTTGATGATATCCTGGAAATTATCCCAGTATTAAATAAGGAAAAAAATGTAAAAAAGCTGGGAGTATTGTTGTACAAGCATCTTCCAAGACCGAATGTGCTGAACCGTTACAGCTACGAAGAAGCCACCGCTGCTATGCGGGACATCGGTATTTTGTTGGGTTCAATAAAGCGGCACAAAGTAGAGCCGGTAGTATTAGTGCCTGAGCTCGACTATGTTTTGGATATATTAAGTGCACAGACAGATTTGCCACCCAGGGATACGCTTCTGCATTATACCACGTGGAATCCTGAAGGAAAGAGGCTGCGGACCTATACGGGCACTGATGATGAAAGGGCACTTATTGGTAGTGTGCAAATCGCCATGCACCCGCTACTGACAGGCATTTATAAACTGATTGCCCTTTATGAGCAATCTCTACATGACAAAGATTTTGGCCTTATCTGCACTGATGTCATTACGGCATTCAAAGCAATGGTAGATGGCGTGGTGTATGCCAAAAAGCATGTATCTCCAGCATTTTTCGCCAATGAACTCAGGCTATACTTTGATCCTATTCAGCTTTATAATCAGACATATCTGGGACCTGGAGCGGTAGAAATGCCAGTCTTCGTATTCGATCATATCCTATGGAGCAGCAACATCGCTGATGACATTTATGTCAAATTTAAGACTACTTATCTTCCTTATATATTGCCTGAGCTCCGGGATGTTTACTATAATTATGATGATAAAACCCCTATAGTGACGAGAATGACAAACGCACTCGAACATGGGCCAGTTACTGAGCAATTAATTGAAAATGCTACTGTCCTAATGCGTTTGTGTCAAACACTGAAAAGCTTCCGTATGCCTCATAAAAAACTGGCAGAAAAAGCCTACGCAGCAGACAATAGTCCTAACAGGGGTACAGGCAGTGGCGGGTACTCCACCGATATCCTCAGTCATATCATCAACATTAACAATGCGACGATCTTAAAGCTTTCCGATGGAATACAAAAGCATAAAAAATTGCAGATAACCTCATAAAAAGCAGATGCTTCTTATGAGATATCTTTCTTTAAATTAGAGGGGATTTCTGGATTTACTTATTCATATCCTCTTCGAGCTTGAATATAGATTTAAGCTCTGTTGCATCTTCCGGTTTCATTCTTTTACCCAATACCAGTCGCAGTTGCCTACGCCTCAACGCGCTTTCATACAAGTCTTTCTCTTCCTGAGTAGATGGAATTACTTGGGGGACATCAATGGGTTTTCCAGACTGATCCACCGCTACGAAAGTGAAAAATGCCCGGTTACTTTCGATCAACTTCCCACCAGGAATGTCTTCCGCCGTCACTTCAATATGTACTTCCATAGAACTGCTGAAAGCCCTGGTTACCTGTGCCTTAAGGGTAACTACATTGCCTAAACGTATTGGGTGTGTAAAGCTAACATTATCCACTGACGCGGTCACTACAACCCTGTTGCTATGCTTTTGTGCTGATATTGCCGAAACAATATCCATCCAATGTAAAAGGCGGCCGCCCATCAGATTGTTAAGTGTATTCGTATCATTAGGTAATACCAATTCCGTCATGGTTACCAGAGATTCACTGGCAGCTTTTGTTTTACTCATCGCTCATTATAATATTTTGTTGCTACAAATTTAAACTAATAATAGTCTGAAATGAAGAACAGTTCAATTGTGTATAAAATTTAATTTTGTTTATCCCATCCATGTTCTCCTAACAGCGGTACAAAGCTAAAATTGGTAAAGCTATCCTGGATGAGTTTATTATCTCCTTCTTTTCGTATGCGAAGCATTTTCTGGGTCTTGTTATCGCCAACAGGAATGACCAGATGACCACCGGGTTTAAGTTGCTTTATCAATGCATTCGGAACAAATGGTGCTCCGGCGGTGACAATAATTTTGTCAAATGGCGCCGCTTGTGGTAGGCCATTGGAGCCATCGCCATAGAAAAAATTGGCAGTGTAACCCATTTTAGGCAATGCAAAACGTACTTTATTATAAAGTGCTTTCTGGTACTCAATAGTATAGACATTAGCACCAAGCTCAAGCAATACGCAACACTGATAGCCAGAGCCGGTACCAATTTCGAGGATCTTTTCGCCAGGAGTTATTTCAAGCAGTTCTGTCTGAAAAGCCACAGTATAGGGTTGGGAAATGGTTTGTCCTTCTCCTATAGGAAAAGCTTTATCCTGATAGGCATGCTCCAAAAATGCTTTTTCAAAAAAGAAGTGGCGAGGCACGGTTTGTATGGCTTGTAGTACCTTCGGATCGCGAATACCTTTGGTTCTCAGTATTTTTATCAGCGACCTTCGCATGCCTTTATGTCTGTATGAATCTTCCAAAGCGGAACTCCTTTTCGTTTTAATAGAATAAAGTACGAATTTACACTGTTTTTATGCTTTATTAAATTTTCTATGACATTCATCTGAAAAGATTTACTGAAGCCCATGCCATATTTCAAACATGCCCCTTAGCTTTAGGGTTATGCCATACTGATGAAAATATGTTTGCCATAAATTTTTACTTTTACAATTAGAAGCTAAGCCATTTAAATAAATACAATATGTTCACAGGAATTATTGAATCGTTGGGGAAAGTAATAGCAAGGAGGCAAGAGCAGGGAAACGTGCATTTTTGTATAGACAGTGAGCTGGCCCATGCGCTGAAGATTGACCAGAGCATCGCCCACAATGGTGTATGTTTAACCGTAACTAAACTAGACCAGGATTGCTATTGGGTGACTGCCATAGAAGAAAGCCTGCGCAAAAGCAATCTTGGTGACCTGCAGGAGGGTAGTGATGTTAACCTGGAAAGATGTATGATGATGGGTGGCCGTTTGGATGGGCATATTGTGCAGGGACATGTAGACCAGACCGCCATCTGCACCAGTGCAAAAGAAGATAATGGCAGTTGGCTATTTACTTTTCAATATAATAGTGCCCTCGGCAATGTCACCGTTGAAAAAGGATCAATTTGTATTAATGGTGTTAGCCTCACTTGCTTTGATAGCAAAGCTGATGAATTTACCGTCGCAATTATTCCATATACGTACGAGCATACCACTTTTAAATCATTAAAAGAAGGCGACCGGGTCAATCTGGAGTTTGATATTATTGGTAAATATGTGCAAAGAATGATGGGCTTAGGGAATGGTACTCGCTAAAATAATGCTTATTTACAACATTAAGTGCCTGGTTATAAGATGTCTACAGGAGTGAGAAATAAAATATAACTATTTATGGCTTGTTACGGGTTTTTTGCTATAAAATTGTAATATTATCATAAATGGACTTATATCATATTGACTTTCAGCATGTTTTGTTCATAGAATAAGTGAATGTGTAGATTCTTCATTGCCTGAGTGCCGTAGCAGCACTTTCATTGTTTTTAGATCTGAAAAAGGCATTTGTAGAGGAAAAACATTGAAGCTTTGCTTTAAGCTAGCCATTTAGCTCTTTGAGTATAGCTTTCATAAATCTGGAAGAATATGTAAGCGAATGCGATGCCAATTGCGCCCCCTACAATTAGATCGAGTGGGTAATGCACACCGACATAGATGCGGCTGTAACTAACAATAAAAGCCCACAAGTACATCCAACGGATTGCAGGGTATTGCTGGCTATATAATAAGACCAAAAAGGTTGCTAAGCCAAAGGAATTTGCGGAATGAGAAGAAACAAAGCCATACTGACCACCGCAGCCTTCCACCACGTTCACGAATTCCTGAATGTCGGGAAGATGGCATGGGCGTGGTCGCATCACCCCGGGCTTTAAACCACCACTAGCCAATTGGTCGCTTGCCGTGATCACCGCCACTATGGCTGGAATGGCGATAATAGCCGACTTGCGGAGATCATAGATCAACAAGCCGACGAGTAAAGCATAGAAAGGAAACCAAGTGTATTTATTAGTTATTAAAATCATGACAGGGTCTATCCAGTCACTGTGTAATCCATTTAAATATAGAAATATAGCGGTGTCTACCTCAAGTATTAGTTCAATCATTATCTATCCAGTTTATCCCTTTTTTAAGACTGTCTAAAGTGGTTGCTTCCTTTGAGTTTTCTTCAGGTTGAAAGTTGTATTCCCAGCTCGCCATCGGTGGCATGCTCACTAAAATTGACTCCGTTCTTCCGTCAGTATCCAAGCCAAATTTGGTGCCTTTGTCCAATACAAGGTTAAATTCAACATAACGACCACGCCTTTTTAGCTGCCAGTTTTTTTCAGTTTCTCCATATGCTCGATCTTTGTTCTTTTCCATCAGATGGGTATAGATCGGGATAAAGCTTTTTCCAATCTCCTGCACAAAAGCAAATCGATCTTCCTTGGTATGACCCTCCTGTGCTGTAAGTCTGTCGAAAAATATTCCCCCGATGCCACGTGTTTCCTGCCGGTGCTTAATGTAAAAGTAATCATCCGCCCAACGTTTGAATTCCGGGTAAAAGCTATCGTCAAATTTGTCGCAGGCAGTCTTCAGGGTTTGATGGAAAAACTTCGCATCTTCCTTATCGATGTAGTGGGGAGTAAGGTCGATGCCGCCTCCAAACCACCAGATGCCATTGTCCATTTCAAAATAACGCACATTCATGTGAATGATAGGTACCATCGGATTTTCAGGGTGTAGGACTATCGACACACCGGTGGCATAGAAGTCGCTTTTGTGAAGTTTTAAGGCATTCAGGATTTTGTCAGGAGT
>JBGSXH010000766.1:0-1678 GCA_041751515.1 Cyclobacteriaceae bacterium
GGCAACTTCTGACATTGACCAAGGCAGTACTTTTTACTTTACTATACCTAAATAATATGCAACCAATTCATATATTATTAGTTGAAGACAATGAAGGCGACATTTTGCTTACTACCGAAGCCCTTGAAGAGGGCAAAGTAGCCAATGAGATTAGTATCGTACGCGATGGTGCGGAAGCTATTAACTTTTTAGGGAAAAAAGGCCAATATTCCAGTACACCAACACCTGATCTCATTTTGCTCGACATTAATTTGCCGAAGCGCAACGGCCACGAAGTATTAGAATTTATCAAATCCACAGACGCAATCAAACATATACCAGTCATCATGCTTACTACGTCATCCTCTGATGCTGACGTCAACCTGTCTTATAAGGGTTTTGCAAGTTGTTATATCAGTAAGCCAGTAGAGGTCGGGGACTTTATGGACGCCGTGGCTAAAATTGAAGATTTTTGGATTTCTGTTGTTAAATTACCAACCTTGAATGAAAAAAGATAAAAAGGAGTACAACATTCTTATTATTGAAGACAATCCGGGGGATTTATTGATTGTAGATGATTTCCTGCACGAGGTGATCGTCAACCCTACAATAAGGCATGCTAAAAATTTCCGGCTTGCATCGGAAACGCTCTGCACAACTGAGGAACGTTATGATATTATCCTACTGGACTTAACACTTCCTGACAAAAGTGGACAGCAGCTGATTGATGCGATTCAAAAAGTGGCTGGAGCTGCCCCGATCATCATTCTGACAGGCTACTCAGATATCGACTTCAGCATTCAATCTATTTCCAAAGATGTTGCTGATTATTTAATCAAGGAGGAGTTAACAGCGATCACGCTGTATAAAAGCATCATTTATGCGCTGGAAAGGAAAAAAGCCGTTCATCAGCTACTGGAATCGGAAAAACGCTACAGCGATTTATTTCACTTAAGTCCTCAGCCGATGTGGGTTTTCGACCTGGAGTCACTAAAATTTTTAAGTGTCAATGGGGCTGCTATCAGAAACTATGGCTATTCCGAGGATGAATTTCTGAGCATGACTATCAAGGACATTCGTCCCCCTGAAGACATACCACAACTGGAAGCAGCCATCGCATCTTCTATTGAGTATAATGTACCTTTTACTAAAGGTGTATTCAGGCATAAAACCAAGTCAGGAGACATTATTCATGTTGAAGTACTAAGCAATATCATCAGCTTTAAAGGCAAAAAAGCAGAATTGATACTTGCCAATGATATCACGGAACGTGTAAATTATATTAAAACGATAGAAGAACACAACAAACGGCTGCATGACATTGCTTTCACCCAGTCGCATATCGTACGGGTACCGTTGGCCCGAATGATGGGCATTGTTAATCTTTTTAAAGACATGGAGACAATTGAAGATCCCAAATTGCAAAAGCTGCTCAGCTACTTTATGGACTCAGCTGAAGAACTTGACGAACTGCTGCGATTAATTGTGCACAATGCTGAAAGTGAAATTTAGTGTCTAAATACCTTCTTATAGCATTAGACTGCTCAATTACAGCATGAACCCAAGCAAAAGTTGATAGTTATTGATGATGGTCCCCTTCAGATCAATATGATTGGGACCGCCGTCAGCAAAATCTTCCGTTCTTTCGTAGCGAAATTCCAGAAAACCTTTGCTTTGTTTATAAACTGGGAAGTTTACA
>JBGSXH010000767.1:0-3750 GCA_041751515.1 Cyclobacteriaceae bacterium
GGTGTCAGTAATATGATAAATGCATACAGGCTTGTCAATAACCTGATTTTTATCGACATCAATGAATATTCCATTCTGGAAATTTGCAGTATTCAGGTTAGTTAGAGGATCTTGCTCATAAGCAGCAATTTTTCCAAACAATCTTTCTGCTGTACTTTGCGATTTCTCGGTTAAATCGCCCAGGTCTTCTACAGTAACAAAAGCAGAAGCAGGCAAAACAGAAAGGGCAGGAGAGAAGGCACCATTTACCATGATAATGGAATAGTGATCGAAGCCTGCTTGTAACTGACTTACCTGTTCCGGATCCAATGCCGCTGCTTGCGGGACATGAAAATCAGCAAAATTCTTATTGATGACTTTCTCGATATTGGAATATTTGTACGATTCATTACGGGCAGTTGGCAGACCTGTCGTAGCGAAACTCAATTTTGCATCATTACGGACAGCCTGCTGCCAGGACGGTGCCTGTAGGTTTTCCTGTACTGCAAGCAATTTTTGATTTATAGAGGGAGTGTCAAGTGTTTGACTCATGCTTTCAATTTATTATAAATAGTAAGATTAAAATGAAAGGATTATACAGTTGCTTTGTCAGCTTCCTCTTTTATCCAATCATAACCTTTTTCTTCCAGCTCCAAGGCAAGCTCTTTGGTGCCGGACTTGACGATGCGGCCATTATACAGCACATGTACAAAATCTGGAACTATATAATCGAGCAAGCGCTGATAATGTGTTACTACGATCGTAGCATTATCTTTAGATCTAAGGCTGTTCACGCCATTCGCCACAATTCTCAGTGCATCAATATCTAGTCCTGAATCGGTTTCATCGAGAATAGCCAGTTTAGGTTCTAACATGGCCATCTGGAAAATTTCATTGCGTTTTTTCTCTCCACCGGAAAAACCTTCATTCAGCGCACGGCTGAGCAGGCTTTGGTCAATTTCAACCAGTTTCATCTTCTCCTTCATTAAAGAGAGAAAAGACACAGCATCTAATGCATCCTGCCCGCGATAGGCACGGATTTGATTTAATGCCGTTTTGAGGAAATTAGTAGAAGACACGCCTGGTATTTCTACCGGATATTGAAAAGCAAGGAAAATGCCTTCCCTGGCCCGGTCTTCCGGAGAATAAGACAACAAATCTTTGCCCTGAAAGTCTACGCTGCCACCATTTACCTCATACTCTTCTCTTCCTGCAAGCACTGACGCCAATGTGCTTTTGCCGGAACCGTTGGGTCCCATAATGGCATGTATTTCACCAGGCTTAACTTCCAGGTTAATACCTTTTAATATGGGTGTATTCTCTATTGATGCTTGTAAATTCTTAATGCTTAGCATTATATAATTTTTATAATTTTCGATAAATTAACCTACGCTACCTTCAAGCGTTAGTGCCAGTAGTTTTTGTGCTTCCACAGCAAACTCCATCGGTAATTGATTCAGTACTTCTTTGCAATAACCGTTTACGATAAGAGCTACCGCACTTTCAGTATCTATTCCCCGTTGATTGCAATAAAATAACTGATCTTCTCCAATTTTAGAGGTAGTCGCCTCATGTTCAATCTGGGCGCTGCTATTGGAAGATTCTATATAAGGGAATGTATGTGCACCACAACGATCTCCCATCAGTAATGAATCACATTGAGAGAAGTTTCTGGCATTTTCTGCACGTTTCATTACCTGGACTAAACCTCTGTAGCTATTTTGGCTTTTACCAGCAGACACACCTTTAGAAACAATTCTGCTTCGGGTATTTTTACCGATATGAATCATTTTGGTACCTGTATCTGCCTGTTGCATATTGTTGGTTACAGCCACGCTATAAAACTCACCAATGGAATGGTCGCCTTTTAAAATGCAGCTTGGGTATTTCCATGTGACAGCAGAGCCGGTTTCCACCTGCGTCCAGCTGATTTTTGAATGATCACCAGCGCAAATGCCTCGCTTAGTAACAAAATTGTAAATTCCGCCTTTACCGTTTTTATCACCAGGGTACCAGTTTTGCACTGTAGAATACTTTACTTCAGCACGCTTAGCGGCATAAATTTCTACTACTGCAGCATGCAACTGATTGGTATCGCGCTGTGGGGCAGTACAGCCTTCCAGATAGCTAACATAAGATTCCTCCTCCGCTATAATTAAGGTACGCTCGAATTGTCCGGTATTGGCAGCATTGATCCTGAAATAGGTACTGAGCTCCATAGGGCATCGTACTCCCTTAGGAATATAGCAGAATGAGCCGTCTGTAAAAACAGCAGAGTTCAAAGCCGCAAAATAATTGTCATTGGCGGGAACTACCGAACCCATGTATTTCTTAACAAGCTCAGGATGCTCTCTGACTGCCTCACTGAAAGAGCAGAAAATAATGCCTAATTTACCAAGGCTTTCTTTAAAAGTAGTGGCCACGGAAACACTGTCTATTACCGCATCTACGGCAACACCTGTTAAACGCTTTTGCTCTTCTAAAGAAATCCCCAACTTCTTGAAAGTATCTCTCAACTCGGGGTCGACATCATCAAGGCTGTTAGGTCCAACTTTTTGCTTTGGCGCTGAATAATATATAATATCCTGATAGTCGATATCAGGATACTTCACATTAGGCCAGCGAGGCTCTTTCATGGTTAGCCAGTGCCTGTAAGCCTTCAGCCTCCATGCCAGTAGCCATTCAGGCTCTTCTTTTTTGGCTGAAATAAATCTGATAATATCCTCATTTAGCCCCTTAGGAGCTGAATCGGTTTCTATTTTCGTTTCCCAACCATACTTATATTCGGAAGAAGTAAGTTCCTTTAATATCTGGGTATCTTTACTCATAAATGAATGTGTTAAATCAGTTCCGATTAACTGCAAAGTTACAATTATATATCGTAATCGCCGTTTCTAAAGCTTGTTTTTAGCGCTAATTGTCGTTTCGCTATCTCAATAACGCTATAATATAATCGCTATGGCTATAATAATCAGATAAATAGCTATACTGTACTTGTTTTTAATAATTCTAAATAATTACAAGTTACACAAAGAAACCGCTTATTTAGTTCCCTTGCTTTTTGTATTTGTAGTGTGAGATAAATTTACCGGTCTATTCAACCTTTCTTCCAGAGAAATGAAAGTTTCAGTCCTGTCTATGCCCTCTATTTTCTGAATACCATCATGCAAAACATTGCGAAGGTGCTGGGTATCCCGGCAGACTATTCTGGCAAAAATACTGTAACTGCCAGTAGTATAGTGCAAATTGACGATTTCAGGAATGCCCATGAGCG
Organism: Cyclobacteriaceae bacterium; assembly: GCA_041751515.1. GTDB lineage: Bacteria > Bacteroidota > Bacteroidia > Cytophagales > Cyclobacteriaceae > JBGSXH01. Next base: position 3,254 of record JBGSXH010000767.1, read on the forward strand.
CTTCTACCACTTCATCATAAAGCGAACTTTTTTCAAGATAAATACCCAAAAATGCACTTATATCATAACCCAGTCGGGTATGGTCTATTTCAAGGGTAGCATTTCTAATAAGCCCTGCCGCCTCCATTTTACGCATGCGCACGTGCACGGTGCCTGGTGAAACATTCACCTTGGCAGCCACCTCAGTATAAGGTTTTTTGGCATTTTTCTGAAGTATGTTCAGTATTTCAAAATCTACATTATCAAATTCGTAATCTTCCATGCGATTTAATTATCTATTTTATCAATAGTTTAAAAAATGTATATTATTGTTAAATATACTATAAATATTGATGAAGATCATTGCGAATTCTTTAAAAAAAGAATTTCATATGCTACATTTGAAACAACAATAACACTGCAAGGTGGTGAAATTGGCAAACATGCCCTCCTCTCTCGGGGGTGGAGAAACTAGGATAAAACGTCGACCAAAACACGTCTAACTACTCTTTGGAGGT
>JBGSXH010000768.1:0-3165 GCA_041751515.1 Cyclobacteriaceae bacterium
CTGTGATCAGGTTGCGAGCCTCAACAAATTCAATCGCCTCAACAGCCAGTGCTTGGATATCCCCCGGCCACTGACCCGGAGGAACATACGTATTTTTCACCTTTTCCAATGCGGCTTTCCAGTCCTTGCCAATCCCAAGATCAGCACTTGCCTTAAGCATCTCCCGATCACACCAGGCAAACTCCTTTTCTGCAATCTTAATCAGCTCTTCCGGTGAATAGGGGATAAATTCAAACTGTAAACTTTTAATTAATGCCTCCCGTCCAATGGGCTTACCGATAATCCCGCTGCCATCATCTTTTATTGATGTAATGCTGTAGTGTTCCTTCAAAAATCCGGTATAGGCATCCAGTGCTATACTTAGTTTTTCAAATGGCTTTTCCATCCACCAGCCAAATTCGATATCGTAACCAAAGTAAAAATCGTAGGATTCCTTCAGGTTTTTATGCAGGTCGTTTATGATCTCCGATGCCAACTCAGCTTGTTGCCAACTATTAAATTTTGGAGAGTTGGCCATTTTTGTCTTTTTGACTTCAAGTTCCAAAGTGGTCTCGTGAAAAATATTGGCTAATGTCTTTGCATCCGGCTTTTGACCCGTTCGCCTGGCTCTTATAAACGCATAAAGACCGTCTGCAAAATCCGCCACTGGCGCTACTTGCAAGTAGGATGACTGCTCCAGCTGCAAAAAGTATTGATTTTTCTCAAGCATATTTCGAAATAGCACATAATCCACCTGACCCTGCACATCCAAGGAATTAAAATCAATGGTCGCTAATTTTTTCAATTCATCTTGGTACAACTGACCCATCCGTTCAAAATACTCGGTGGTGTATTGGAGCGTATATTTCCTTTTTAGGGCACTTTCATTAGCCTGAAATGTCACAATAGGCTCATAGAGTGATTGAGCGCTGAGGATTAAGGCAAAGCAAATAAGCGGAAATGCTAGTAGGGACTTCATGGCTTTCTTTTTTATAAAGATGCCAGATTATTTTGAATTCTCTAAAGAGTATTTACTCGAATGGAAAGCATCAACCAGCGATACCAGCTAGCAGATATAGCACCGCCATGCGGATAGCCACACCATTTTCCACTTGCTGTAGGATGATCGCATGATCAGAGTCGGCCACATCGGAAGTGATCTCAATGCCCCTATTGATGGGTCCTGGATGCATGATTAAAATTTGCTTATTCAGGCTATCCAGCAACTTTTTGTTGACCCCATAATACTGGGAGTATTCCCTAAGGGAGGGGAAATAACTCATCTGCTGACGTTCGAGCTGAATGCGCAGGATATTGGCTACATCGCACCATTCGAGCGCTCTACGCACATTGGTTTCCACTTTCACACCCAGACTGCTGATAAACTTGGGTAACAGCGTAGAGGGGCCACAAACCATGACCTCTGCTCCGAGTTTTTGTAGGGCGAAAATATTGGACAATGCTACTCTGGAATGCATGATATCTCCGATGATGACTACCTTTTTACCTTCAACTCCTCCCAGTTTTTCACGAATAGAAAAGGCGTCCAGCAGTGCCTGAGTAGGATGCTCGTGCGTGCCATCACCTGCGTTGATGATATTGGCTTTGATATGACGGGCTAGAAAATGTGGCGCACCCGGACTTGAATGACGCATGACTATCATATCGACTTTCATGGCCAATATGTTGTTGACGGTATCCAGAAGCGTCTCACCTTTTTTGACCGAACTACCAGAAGAGCTGAAGTTAATTACATCTGCAGAAAGTCGCTTTTCCGCTAGTTCAAATGATAGTTTGGTGCGGGTAGAATTTTCAAAAAATACATTGGCAATGGTCACATCGCGCAGGGAGGGCACTTTCTTGATGGGGCGATTAAGTACGTCTTTAAATTGGTCTGCTGTTTCGAAAATAAGCTCAATGTCCTCCAATTTTAGGTCTTTAATACCGAGCAAATGTTTCGTGGAGAGCCGGCTCATTTTTCTGCTTTGTTCATTAACCATATGGTATCATCGCCATCCTGCTCAGTGAGAGAAACCCGCACGCGCTGGGTAGCGAGCGTATTGACTTGCTTGCCTACATATGTGGCTTCTACAGGAATATCCCGACTGTATAATCGATCGATCAGCGTCAAAAACTCTACTTTTCTGGGACGCCCAAAGGTGATCATTGCATCCAGAGCAGCCCTGACCGAACGACCCGTGTACAATACATCATCAACCAGAATGACTCGTTTGTCTTCGATGATAAAGTCTATTTTGGTTTCGCTGGCACGCAAGGGCAATTCCCTTCTTCTGAAATCGTCGCGGTGAAAAGTAGTATCCAAATAGCCTACTTTCACTTCCACTCCCAGTCCTGCCAGTACCTTCCGAATGCGTTCAGCCAAAAAGATACCTCTGGGTTGCATCCCGAGGATGACCGTATCGCTAAATTTACCATGTTTTTCAATGAGTTGATGGCACAATCGGAGAATTGTAACCTGGAGCAATTGACGATTAAGCAGCTGTCTTTCTTGCATGGGACTCCTGCAAAGATATCGCTAGTTATCCAATTCGACAGGATGATATTTGACCTTATTGATATAAAATACACTGCGGTTGGCCTTGATGCGGTTGGTTACCCTTCGCTCAATTTCTTGCTCGCCAAATGCAATCATCACATCTCCATACCACTGTTCCATGCCTTCCATCTTGGGATCTTTGTCCTTGTTAGCATCTGCTTCCGAAAGCAATTTTACTGGTGTATAGGCTTCCCCTTCAATCACTTTATTTCCAGCCACAATCTTTGACCTAATGGTATTTTTATCCAAGTACAACAGCTCAATCCTATCGCTTGCAGCATTTACTGTGATAAATTTTTTGAGTGAAAAACTAAATATGTTTTCTAACGGAAAACTTTGATCCCATAATATATTGCCATTTCGGTCGAAAGCTACCACAACAGCATGGGTGTAGCGGTAACCAATGATGTTATTATAATAATAGCGAGAACGAGCTGTTGAATTATAATAAGAGTTGTAGTTGTAACCATAAGAGGTCATGGGAGCATAATTGGAATATCTTGGATAATAAGCCTCCGCAACCATAATTATCTCATTCTCCCTTTCAATCATTTCATGTACGAGCAGGCGGTAGTTAAATTTAGATCGTTTTCCTTTGGATTTTCGTTTTTCAATTCTATCGTAGATAC
>JBGSXH010000769.1:0-5228 GCA_041751515.1 Cyclobacteriaceae bacterium
AGGGTTTCTGATATTAAAGTAGTGAGAGGGGCATTATAAATGCTAATGTAAAGCCAATAAGAAGCAAAAAAAGAGGCTATGCATTACTGCATAGCCTCTTTTAAAAGAAGAATATTTAATGATCAATCTTCATATGCATCGATGGTTTCAATGCTGCCATCTTCCGCATGGTTCAATTCAATCATCTTAATATTTCTCAAATAAGTTTTCCCGGAAATTTCAGTATCATGGTAATATAGGTACCATTTACCCTCAAACTCTACGATAGAATGGTGGTTCGTCCAGCCTAAAACCGGCTCCAGAATCACTCCCTGGTAAGTAAACGGTCCATAGGGACTGTCTCCAATGCCATAGGCAATAAAATGGGTATCACCGGTTGAATAGGAGAAATAATACTTATCGTTGTATTTGTGAAGCCAGGCAGCCTCAAAAAAGCGACGATCATGATCTCCTGCAAGAATAGGGTTGCCATCTTCATCAACAATTTCCACATCTCTAGGCGATTCACCGAACTGCAACATATCATCACTCAGTTTGGCAACTTTTGGTGCTAAAGCCGGCTCAGTGTCTGCGGGCTCCTCTCCTTCCAAGTCGTATTCTCCTGTTCTCCAGCGCTGCAATTGTCCACCCCAAATACCACCATAATAGATATAAGATTCGCCATCATCATCTGTAAAAACAGCTGGATCGATGCTGAAGCTTCCTTCCATTGGCGCATCCTCTGGCGTGAATGGCCCACTGGGTGAGTCACTGGTGGCCACTCCTAAGCGAAAGATATCCTCTTTGTCTTTAACAGGGAAATAAAGATAATACTTGCCATCCTTAAAAGCTGCATCTGGTGCCCAAAGCTGCCGGCCGGCCCATGGAATATCATCAATGGACAAGGCTACGCCATGGTCAGTAATAGCACCGCCCACACTTTCCATCGAAAACACATGATAGTCTTTCATATTAAAGTGAGAACCATCATCTTTCTCCACAATCCCTGGCTCATCCACATCGTGCGATGGGTAAATATAGATTTTCCCTTCAAACACATGCGCAGAAGGATCTGCAGTATACATATCTGACACAAGCGGCTCTGATCTTGGCGTTCTGCCTTCCTGAATTTCCCGTTCTTCCCGCGCTTGTGCAGTGGTATCAGTATCTGACTCCGTTTGTTGCTGACCTTCCTGGCAGGAAGATAAAAATACCCCCGCCAGTATCAGTGCCCATGAATATCTGCTTAAAATACTTCTGATCATGTGATTAAATTTTAGTGAATTAATACTTAACTTTTGTTCCTTTATCTGCTGTAGATGCTGATGCCGCAACAAAATCTGTCTTTTTCCTCCATAAAGCTTCCATTTCTTCCAGCTTTTTACCTTTCGTTTCAGGCACAAATTTCCAGACAAACAATACGGTAATCAAACACATAAAACCATACACCCAGAAAGGGAAGCCGCCATTGAAATTGTTTAATAAGGTTTCATTGTCCATCATCATCGGAAAAGTCTGGCTTACCGCGAAGTTGGAGATCCATTGTGCTGCAACAGCAATTGCCATTGCCTTGGCACGGATTTGATTAGGGAAGATTTCAGATAATAACACCCAAACGACCGGACCTAAGGAAAGCGCAAAACTGGCAATATAACCCAGAATGAAGAGCAAAATCCAGATATCCTTGTTTTGATAGTATGCAGCAAAGCCTACCGCTGTCATACAAATACCCATACCGATAGCACCCGCAATCATCAGCGGCTTTCTACCCCAACGATCCACGGTAACGATTGCTACTACGGTGAATAGTAAATTAACAATACCCACCACTATCGTTTGTAGCAAGGCCGTATCGGCACCCTCTCCCAGCTGGCTGAAAATTTCCGGTGCATAGTATAAGATCACGTTTATCCCTGTAATTTGCTGGAAAACGCTGAGCATAATACCTATAAAGAGCACAAAGCCAAAACCCTGACCAATAATGCGCACCTTGGCATGTTTGTCTTTTACGTGTAAGGATTCCTTAATTTCTTCAATAGCTACTCTTGCATATTCTCCATTGACGATCTTTGTTAATACGCCTTTAGCCTGCTCTTCTCTTCCTACCAGCATGAGCCAGCGCGGACTCCTGGGTGCAAACAACATTAAAATAAAAAACAATGCTGCCGGAATGGTTTCACTACCAAACATGTAACGCCATCCAATTTCTGTATTCCACTCAGCGCCACCCATAGAGGCGATGCCATAGTTGACAAAATACACTACCAAAATACCAAAAACGATGGCCAGTTGATTAAGTGAAACCAGCCTGCCGCGAAGGTGTGCAGGAGCGATTTCAGCAATGTACATAGGTGCCAGCATGGAGGCTACTCCAACACCAACCCCTCCGACAATACGGAAGATGATAAAGACCGTGAAACTTTCAGGAATAGCAGAGCCAATTGCTGAGATTAAAAACAATGCTGCTGCGAGCAGCAAACCGGGCTTTCTCCCAAAACGATCAGCCAAAAAGCCGGCGACACCGGCACCAACCACACAACCCACCAGGGCACTTGAGGCAGCCCAGCCTGTTTGCGCCGAAGTAAGGTCAAAATAGGTTCTCAGCGAACCAATTGCTCCTGAAATAACGGCCGTATCGTAGCCAAAATGCAGGCCGCCCAGCGTGGCGGCCAATGTAATACTAATGATGTAGGTATAATTCTGCTTCGCTGTTACCACATTTTTATCCATAGTCTTTATAAGTTAAATACCCCTAAAGAACTATTATAAAAATCTATTTAGCAAATTTTCCATGTACTCTTGTCGGCCACTATTGCTAGCTGCAGCACCATTTTCTTCGGCAAAAGTCTTCAACGCTTCGAGTGAAAGTTTGCCCGCTGCGAAGTCTTTTCCTTTGCCACTGTCGAAAGAGGCATATCTGTCTTTTCGAATTTGTTGAAATTCACCATGCTGCACAATTTTATCAGCAGTAATCAATGCCCTGGCAAACACATCAGCACCACCAATATGAGCATAAAACAAATCTTTAGGATCTGTAGAATTTCTTCTGATTTTTGCATCAAAATTCACTCCGCCACCTTTCAATCCTCCTGCCTCCAGGAATACAAGCATCGCTTCGATGGTTTCATAGACATTGTTCGGAAACTGATCGGTATCCCATCCGTTCTGGTAATCGCCACGATTGGCATCAATAGAACCCAACAGACCTAAATCTGCTGCTACCTGCATTTCATGCTGGAAAGTATGGTTGGCCAGTGTCGCATGGTTTACTTCAAGGTTGAGTTTGAAGTCATCGATGAGATCATATTGTCTCAGGAAGCCGGCTACCGTAGCAGCATCAAAATCATACTGATGTTTGGTAGGTTCTGCAGGCTTAGGCTCAATGAAGAACGTGCCTTTAAAGCCCTGCTTTCTGGCATAGTCTTTAGCAGCGTGCAGGAATTTAGCAAAATGTTCCTGCTCTCTTTTCATATTGGTATTAAGCAGGCTCATGTATCCTTCTCTTCCACCCCAGAAAACGTAATTCTCTCCATCAAGGGCAATGGTTGCATCCAGCGCAGTTTTTACCTGGGCACCTGCGTGGGCCAATACATGAAAATCAGGATTAGTGGCCGCACCATTCATATAGCGCGGATGTGAGAAAAGATTAGCCGTTCCCCAAAGCAGTTTCACACCACTCTTTTCCTGCTTCTGTTTAGCATAATTGACCATCGTCGTTAACCGACGATCATTTTCTTTAATATCATCACCATAGTCAACGACATCAACATCATGGAAACAATAGTAAGGCAAATTGATTTTGGTGAAAAATTCAAAAGCAGCATCCATTTTATCCTTAGCCCTGCCTACCGGATCAGCTTTGGTATCCCAGGGGAAAATATGCGTGGGAGCGCCAAAAGGATCAGCACCATTTCCACAGAAAGAATGCCAGTATGCTACGGCAAATCTCAAATGTTCTTTGAGTGGCTTACCAGCGACCACACGATTTTCATCGTACCACCGGTATGCAAGCGGGTTGTCCGATTCAGGCCCTTCATATTTGATCTGTCCTACGCCTTTAAAAAATTCCTTGTCACCTAAAACGATATTTGCCATAAAAATAGAATGATTTATTGATTGTAAATTATTGAGTAATGTTTAAAGTTATGTTCTAATATATAAATATAAGGGCTTAAAATGCAGCACTTTATTCGCCTATTTTGTTCAGTAATAATTGTTTCCATTCCTGGTAGACGGTTTCATATGCTTCTGTAGCCCTGGGTTCTATTAATTGTAATGGTTGGCTGTTAGAAAATGCTTCTGCCTCCGATTGAAACGCTTTTGCACCAATGCCTGCACCGAGCGCAGCACCAACACTGCCATCATTCTGATAAAGCTCTACCGGAACATTGGTAGCATTCACAAAAGCTTCCGTGAACAGTTCACTTAAAAACATATTGGCTTTCCCGGCTCTGATTACCTTTGGATTCATACCATTTTCACGCATAATATCCAGCCCATACCTGAAGGCAAATGCAATACCTTCTTGCACAGCCCGGAATATTTGACCTTTTCCATGCTTATTAAGGTCGATACTTTGGATATGTGCACCAATCTGCTTGTTATTGAGCATACGTTCTGCTCCGTTACCAAATGGCAACACCCTCAGGCCATCGCTGCCAATATTCACTTTAGTGGCATCGGTATTCATGTCCGGATAGCTCATTTCTTTACCAAAGAGATTTTTTGCCCAGCGATTCATACTGCCTGTACCGTTGATGCAAAGCAATACGCCTGTACGTTTTGCATCCACATCATAGTTCACATGTGCAAATGTATTTACCCGAGACTGCTTGTCGTAGATCAATTGGTCACTTACCCCGTAAATTACGCCTGAAGTACCAGCAGTTGCTGCCACTTCGCCCGGTTGCAAAACATTTAAGGATAAAGCATTATTAGGCTGATCTCCTGACTTATAAGATAGCGGAATTCCAGCTTTAAGTCCCAGCTGCTCTGCTACATGCTTGCTAAGCTTCCCGTGCTCAGAAAAAACAGGTTTGATTTCCGGAATTAATGATTTGTCAAATTGAAAGTAATCTAATACGTCCTTAGAGAGTGTATTGCTTTTGAAATCCCAGAAAACACCTTCGGAAAGCGCCGCAATGCTGGTCGTAATGTCACCGGTAAGCTTCATACCGATATAGTCGCCCGGCAACATCACCTTATCGATTTTTTCGTAAATTTTTAGCTCATTTTCTTTTACCCAGGCC
>JBGSXH010000770.1:0-9517 GCA_041751515.1 Cyclobacteriaceae bacterium
AAACTGTATTGCATCATCACGCTTGACAATCCACCTCGCTTCACCCATTCACGGATGACATTGGGACGAATGGACGAAATGCCATAATGCCGTATTTTGCCTTCCTCCTTCAGTTTGTCGAATGTCTCCATAATTTCATCAATGGGATCTTCCAGGGTCCCACCATGTAGTTGGTAAAGGTCAATGTAATCTGTCTGTAACCTTTTCAGGCTTTTTTCCACTGCTTTCACAATATACTCTTTCGACGGATTCCAGTCCCAGCCGCTACCATCTGCGCGCATTTCATTGCCTACTTTGGTACCGATAATCACCTTGTCGCGTTGGCTGCGAAAGGCCTCTCCTACACATTCCTCATTGGCTCCATGCTGGTATAAATCAGCCGTATCAAAATAGTTGATGCCGAAGTCCAGTGCCTGCTGTAAAAGCGCAACATTCTCTTTCCTATTGTCTTGCAGCGACATGCAGCCGAAGCTTATTTCGCTAATTTTCAAATCTGATTTTCCTAAGAAATTGAACTCCATACGTTGATTTTTAAAATATTTAAGATTGCTTGAGTTTGGCCAGCGGCGAAGTTGCGAGATGCTTATAACCATGATATCCGGCGGATATTAATAATATTAATGCCACAATTGCAGCAGTGATGGCGACACTTTCTGCACCATCCCATTGCTTAACTGCTATTGCAGTAAGCCCCCAGACGCCCACCAAGGCCGCCTCCCGCATATTGCGCTCGTATATCAAATACGCATAAATAATCCCTGCTACGATCAGCATTGCGATAGTCCAAGCGGTTTCGGTGCCAATATCGGTAAGGAGTTGAGCGCTCTTTAAATATACTGCGACATTGGTGACACTGGCGAGTATAATCCAGCCGATGTAAATGCAAACAGGCCACCATACGAAGAAAATAGTACGCAGGGGTGCATCCCATATCTCCAGTCGCAACCGAATGACCAGCCAAATCAATGAGAGCAAAAGCAGGAACATGAAAATGACAGAATAGCCCATATACTCCTGCACCCATGCAGAGATCCAAAGTGCATTGACGACATTGGAAATGGCAAAGAAAACACCGGTAGGCAGAATAGAAGTTTCAAATGCTCCATTTTTATAAGTATACCACTGGTACCCCACAAATGCGATGAGCATAAGATAGATGATACCCCAAATGGAAAAGGCATAACCTGCAGGTGTGATCAGCGCAGGATTTGCCGCACTAATATCACCCACAGACGCACTACCCAACACACCGGTACCAACCAGATAATTGACGAGTAAAGTACCTAATAGCGTCAACGTATTCAGCCAAAGCAAGCTTAATTTATTCATTGATAATAGGATTTTGGGTGAAAGAATGGGAAACATCAGCCCATCGCTATCATTAACATGAATATGCCATAGCTGTTTATAGGGCTGCTCCTGCTATCAATCACATTTTTAACAAAACGCCGATAAATAGACACGCAATATACCTATCTTGTAGAACTACTATGTATACACTCTAAACAAACCATAAATTTATGCAAGTCATACTGACCTCATTAGTGATGCTATTGCTTTACATGCCTGTTATTGCACAGGACTTTGCTCTCGAACAACTTGAAGCTTCTCCACGACACCATGAGTGGGTTAAATTAGAAGTCGATGGCAAAACGTTACACGCTTTCGTAGCTTTCCCGGAGAAATCTACCAAGACTCAGGCCGTGATCGTCCTTCATGAAAACCGCGGACTTACTGACTGGGTGCGTAGTTTCGCAGATCAAGTTGCAGCAGCAGGCTACCTGGCCATTGCCCCGGACCTGCTCTCTGAGTTTGATGAAAACATCAGCAAAACCAGTGATTTTGAGAATTCCGATAAGGCCAGGGAAGCTATTTATCAGCTGCAGCCGGACGCCGTGACCAACAGTCTGGATGCTGTACATGTCTATATCGCCAATAATCCGGCATCTAACGGCAATGTTGCTGTCATTGGTTTTTGCTGGGGAGGATCGCAGTCTTTCCGATATGCTACCAACAATCCAGACCTGAATGCGGCTTTCGTATTTTATGGGACGGCACCGGACAATGCCGCAGCTTTCGAAACGATCGATGCTCCTGTTTATGGTTTCTATGGTGAGAATGATCAGCGGGTCAATGCGACGATAGCAAAGACCGAGGAACGTATGAGCAGCACCGATAATGCCTATTTCTATGAAATTTATGACGGCGCCGGCCATGCCTATATGCGCAGTGGCGACGACCCTGAAGGCACCGAAGAAAATAAAGCTGCCCGAGATGCTTCCTGGGAAAGACTAAAGCGTATTCTGGAAGATCTGAATTGATCCTGCTTTATGAGTACTTTGCTAGTAGGGTTGCTAAAAGCAGGTGACATTAGCAAAATGGCTTGGTGCCATGTCGAGCAACTTTTACGGATGCTGAACTTGGAGATCTCCTTAAAGATGTCTCTAAATAACTAAACCTGAACATATCATTCTCATGCTGTGTTAGTCTGCGAACTCAGCCCAGGGATGATCAATAGGTACCTTTACGCGACAAACTCTCAATCTAAAACCTTTGCGGCTTTTTGCGGCTTGGGGAGAAAACTATACGTTGTGGAAAGAATTGTTTAGCCTTGCTGCGTTGTCTGTGGAACACAGCCCAGGGAAGGTGATTACGGTGCTCTATCGGAAAAAACCTTTGCGGCTCTGCGCCTTGGCGAGAGCAATATATGCTGGTCAAAATGCGAAGATGCTGAGATGAAAATGAATTTCAGTTCAGCATCTTAAATCCTTTGCGTAAGACTAATAAAGCAAAATACATCTTTCCCCCTATTACACATGCAAACCGCATTCTGATTTATCAGAGTCAATCCATCGGCCGGTGCGGCCTGTACCTTTGACGGTACAATGGGTGCAACCAATAGAGTCGTAACCCTTTTCCAGGAGCGGATGTACAGGAAGATCGTAAATTTTACGATATAGCGATACTTCTTCCTGTGTCATGTCAATGATAGGATGAAACTTCACGATACCAGACTTCTCCGCAAATACCTCCATGTTTTCCCGGTTGGCATTCTGGAATCGCAGAAGACCGGAGATCCACACTTCATGGCTTTCTTTCAAATCGTCTACCGGGGTGACTTTATTGATAAAGCAGCATAGGTCATTGTTGTACCGCCAGGTTTCATTTTCACGCGTAAAACGATGCTTTCTTTCCTCTGCACCCACACTGATGATATCCAGATCAAACTGACTGGCTAATGTTTCTTTATAAGCAATGGTTTCTTCGAAATGATAACCAGTATCTATAAAATACACCGGAAAGCCTGGCCTGGCTTTGCTGAGCATATGCAACAGCAGCACTGAGGTACTGCCAAAAGAAGAAGTGACCAGCACCTTTTTTTCATCAACCTGTTCAAAGAGGTTTTTTAATCTTTCTGCCGGACTCAGGGGAGTAAATTGTTTATTCCATGAATCTATTTCCACTGTCATGCTTTATCTTCTTTTATGGTATCCGAACCTGTCGCTACCAGACTGGCTGTATATTCATTTAATTTTTTGACCTTGTACTGGAAGTCTCCTCCCAGCCGGTTACGCAACTGCTGCAGGTTTTTCAGCAATTCCCCGATATCTTCAGGCAAAGCTTCTTCCAGTAACTGTCTGAAACGCTTAGCAAATGTCGGCGAACGGCCATTGGTAGAGATACCAATTTTCAAATCGCCTTTCTTTACCGTTGAACCCAGATAAAAGTCGCAAAGATGCGGTGTATCGGCGACATTGGTAAGTAACCCCCGCTCTTTCGCCATTTCTCTGATCTGCGCGTTAAGCTGAGGGCTGTCTGTGGCCAAAATCAACAATTCTCTGCCGTCCAGGTCCTGCGCTTCAAAACGACGATGGACCAGCACAATGGTATGGTGTACCTGGGCCAGGTGTATAATTTCATCTTTGATACGATCTGCCACTATGGTGACTGTGGCGCGCGGATCGTTCTTCAGCAAAGCTTCCAGTTTTTCCAACCCGACATTACCGCCTCCTACCAGGAGAATATCAATCTGATGAATTTTGAGAAATACAGGAAATAATACATTTCCGGCATCTTCATGCGCATTTACCATGGCTTTAAATACTGTTTAGCGCTGTTTTCGACTTTGGCTTCCTGCAATAGCGCCGCCACCTGCACCTGCACTTTTTCGTAAAAATACTCGTGGGTGCCTACCGCTTCGCCAATGACGATCAAAGCCGGCGCAGCAATTTTTTCACTGTCCCTTAACTTTACCAGTTCGCTGATGGTTCCAAAATAAACCTTCCCCTCATCCCAGGAACCTTTGGAGATGATTGCCGCCGGAATATTGCTTTTTCCCTGATGCTTATACAATGCAGTAATCTTTTCCAGTTTACCCAAACCCATAAACAATACAGCAGTAGCCGTAGATTGTGCAGCCAATGCCACATCGTGTGAAAGTTCACCTGTTTTCGTAGTGGCTGTTATCACCCAAAAGCTTTCATTCACACCTCTTCTGGTCAGCGGTATGCCATAGTATCCGGGCAAATTGATGCTCGAAATACCCAAGACCACTGACACCGGAATTCCGAAAGTTTCAGCATAATCGATCTCTTCTTTGCCACGAGCAAAGATAAGTGGATCGCCACCTTTCAATCTCACCACATACTTACCTGCACTGGCATGGTGCATGATCAGCGCGTTGATGGCCTCCTGGTCAAGACTGTGCCTACCTGCTCTTTTGCCAACAAATACTTTTTCAATTCCTGCAGGAATATAGTCCAGCAAATCGGTATGCACCAAGGCATCATACAGTACTATATCTGCGGCAGCAAGGGCCTTTATGCCCTTGACGGTAAACAACTCCGGATCTCCCGGACCTGCACCCACTAATGTTAATTTCCCCTTCATCACTATGCCTTGTAAAAGTTATCTACTACTATTTTATCTTGCCCACTGGCTTTCAACTGCTCTTCTCTGATGGCATTGACCTTTTGCAGAAAATCATTGGATTCAGCTTTATAATAAGCTGCAAATTCTTCTGTCGGCTCCTTCTTGTTCATTTGTAGCACCAACGATTCAAAATCCTTCGACAAAGCAATTTTTCTGGTTTTAACAAAATGCGTATCAAAGTCAGTGATTATGCCTCTTTGCGTATTGCAATGCACATCTGCACTCAGCAGCAAAGCCTTGGCGCCAATCACAAAACTACTGTAAGCATGGTAAATAGCATCTGTAAAACGAGCTTTTGCGAAAGCCTTTTCAGACAGATACTGGCGCTCTTCCGCATCGTTGATGATCGTTCCGATAACATCATAACTGACACCGGCACATTCACCGGTACCAATTTCCGGTACAAACGGCACTTCATGGCCCCAGTCAATATAGTCCGACTGGATTAGCTGGCTTAAATCAGCCAAAGGCTTTAACAAAGTATAGAAGTATTTCTTGCCCTGTCGGGTGAAATAATCATTGAAGTATTCGCCTTCTTCTGAATGCGTATCGTAGTCATTCAACAAATAACGCATTGCCTCCAGAATTTTCTTAGTTGGCAGCTTAATGACTTTTTCAGCAATAAAGCCTTTGCCGGAAGGGTCCACCCCACCGCCTAATACTACCTGTAAGGCCGGCACCACTTTATTGCCATCTTTGATGGAACTGCCATGAAAACCGATATTGGCAGCCATATGCTGACCACAGGAATTCATGCATCCACTTATTTTTATATCGATGCTACTATTTAAAATCAGTTCCGGATATTCTTCACGAATGAGCTTCTCCAGCTCCAGGGCCACGCCAGTACTATTGGTGACACCCAGATTGCAGGTATCTGTTCCGGGGCAAGCGGTAACATCGGCGATAGTGCCGAAACCTGGCTGCGCCAGCTCCAAATGATTCAGCTGATAATACAGATAAGGCAAAGCCTCCTTACGGGCATATTTCAATAGTAAGCCCTGGTTGATGGTCACGCGGATATCGTCTGCCACCGCACCTTCATGAACAATCTGCGCCAAACCTCTGGACGTTTCCGCACTGATATTGCCCAAAGGCAGCTTTATCTGCACAGCATAAAAGCCCGATTGCTTCTGCTCAAAAACATTGGTTTTTAACCACAAATCGTACTTTCCCTGGTCAGCAATTGCTACTTCCGGCCATGCCTTGGCGGCAGGAATTGCCGGCTGCTCCACCAAAGTCCTGTCGACCTTGATTTTGCGGCTGCCTAGTCCCTGCTGCTCTTCTTCAATCAGTTCGATGTACTTCTGAAAACCCAATCCGCGCTTTTCATCCATCAAAAATTTCAACCGGGCCTTCATGCGCTTTTCCCTTTCGCCATAGCGATCGAAAACACGCAGTGCACCTTCAATGAAAGGCAATAACTTATCTTCCTCCAAAAATTCATAGGCAGTATCAGCAATTTTCGCCTGAGCACCCAATCCGCCACCTACAAGCACTCTAAATCCCCGCACCTCTTCACCGTTTTCCGTCTTTACCACCGGAATCAAACCAACATCATGAATATAAGTGAAGGCCGCATCTTTATGGCTGGAGGAAAAAGCAATTTTAAACTTCCTGCCCATGTCCTGGCAAATAGGGTTACGCAGAAAGTACTGAAACACAGCCTCCGCATAAGGCGCTACATCAAAAGGCTCATCCGGGTCAATGCCCGCCACTGGCGATGCAGTGATATTCCTGACCGTGTTGCCACAAGCTTCTTTGGTCGTAATGCCGACTTCTTCCAGCTTGGCCCACATTTCAGGGGTATCTTCCAGATGCACATAATGCAGTTGCACGTTTTGCCGGGTAGTGGTATGCAGATTGCCGTTGGTATATTCTTCAGAAAGGTCAGCAATACGCACCAATTGTTCTGCAGTCAGTTTGCCATAAGGTATTTTGATGCGGAACATCTGTACACCCAACTGCCTTTGGCCATAAACACCGCGCGTTAGGCGAAAAGACTTGAACCTTTCTTCCAGTATCTCCCCTTTTTTAAATTTGTTGATCTTATCCTGCAGATCGATAATATCCTCCCGCGCAGCTTCTTTAATATTGTCTGATAAATTGAGTGTCTTCGTTGTCATAATACTATTATTTTTAATGCTATAGATAAAAAAAGCCTCTGCGAGTGACCGCAGAGGCTTTTCTATTCCTTTTCAGGGATAGTTAAAGCGTAGTCGGCCCGTTGGGTCTCAGCGGCATGGCAATACAACACCTGCAACAGTTCATACAGAGCATAATGCTATGCACGATGTTCAACATCAACAGGATAATGTTATATACAGGGCTGTTCTTCATCATTTATTCTACGGTAATCTGTGATACATTTTTGGAGGCTTTCAAGGCCTTTTCGATATCTTCCAGTATATCATTGACGTTTTCAAGTCCAACACTCACACGCACCAAACCAGGCAAAATGCCTACCTGCTGCCGTTCTTCTTCCGTGAGCTTAGAATGTGTGGTTGAGGCCGGATGCGTTACCGTAGTCCGGGTGTCACCCAGGTTGGCAGTAAAGGACAACATGGTGAGGTTATCCAGAAACTGTCGGCCTCTTTCAATGCCACCTTTTACACAGAATGTGATAATACCACCTCCAAAACGCATTTGTTTTTTGGCCAATTCATTTTGCGGATGCGACTGCAGGAATGGGTACTTCACAAACTCCAGTTCCTCATGCCCTTCCAGGTACTCTGCGAGCCGCAAAGCGTTATCGCAATGTTTTTCCATCCGGACCGGCAGGGTCTCCAGACTTTTCGACAAAAGCCAGCCATTAAAAGGCGACAAAGACGGACCGGAATGTCGGGTAAAAAAATTGATTTCGTTGATCAAATCTGCACGGCCAAGAATGGCACCACCGATAGCGCGGCCCTGCCCGTCAATAAATTTCGTGGCAGAATGCGTAATGATATGTGCTCCATATTCTGCAGGTCGCTGTAAATACGGGGTGGCAAAGCAATTATCGACATTCAGGATTAAACCATATGCCTCTGCCAGTTTACCCAGCCATTCCAGATCAACAAGGTCCAAACCCGGATTCGAAGGCGTTTCCACAAAAATCATTTTCGTATTTTTGCGAATCAGCTGCTCCCATTCCTGAGGCTTTTGAATATCTGCATAAGTATGCTCAATGCCCCATTTAGGGAAAATCTTAGTCAGAATCTGATGCGTCGAGCCAAAGAGCGAACGCGAAGCCAGCACATGGTCACCACTCTGCAGCAAACCCGCCATACTCGAAAACATGGCAGCCATGCCAGAGGCGGTGGCAATACCGGTTTCAGTACCTTCTAAGGCACATAATTTATCGATAAATTCGTTGTTATTCGGGTTTGAATACCGGGTATAAATATTACCTTCCTGCTCCTCATTAAAAAGCGCCCTGGCCTGCTCAGCATCTTCAAAAACGAAACTCGAGGTCATGTATATCGCTCCGGAATGCTCCCGATTGGCGCTCCGCTCCCCTTCTGTTCTGATGGCCTTGGTTTCAAAATGCTTATATTCCTTCATTGGTCAATTGAATGCTTTGTATAAATACTTCAGCTCCGCACAATTTGTAACTGCAAACCGCCAATCTTGTGCGACGGCTGCAAAAACAAATGCAATAAGCTGTAAATAAGAAAATTTAATTTTTGTACCCTCATGAAACTGTGAAACTAAAGTTGTTATTGAAGCAAATGATTGAATTGCGCAGATCAGGCAATAAATCCAATGTAGATGCGTGAGAACCAGGCTATGACCTCGCTCAGCAACAGCAGCAACAACAATTAGCGGCAATACGCCCGCAGGCAATAGTAGTAGTTAAACTTTGATGTGATGGGTGCGAATGTGAAAAAGATTGGCTCATAATTTAGTCAATTTATATTTCCCTCAATATGGGCAGGAGTTGGCACCTTGCTGTTGGCAGGTTGCCAGAGGGTCTTGGAGCCTGTACTCTCACCTCTTCTGTATAATTCAACTACACTCGTAATTGATACTTTAGCAAAGTAATAAACTTAATTCCGAAACACCAAACTATTTAAAATAAAAACGAAACCAAAGCAGCTATTCTATGTGGTTCAGTCAAAATACCCATCATATATATTGACATTATCCCACTACGCAAAACGAAGAACCTACCCTTCAAGCAAAGTCCATAGTCAATAATGGTGCAGACCAGGATGAGAATATTTGGGCGAAGCCTGCGGCCCGAGCTTTCGGCACTCGACAGGCCATTCCCCGCCAGGCCCCCTCGGTCTCAAACAATTGCCTCAATCTCTTTCGCGGAGGTGCGCAAAATTTTGTTTGCAAAACGGACTTCAAGGATGAAAGGATGACACAGATTTTCAAAAGTAATGGAACAATTCGGAGCTTAATAGCTCTCTAGTAGTTTGCGGGCTTTAGCGACTAAGGAATGAGCAGAAAAGCAGCGATTGCTCTATATATGAGCGATTGGGTAAGTCTGTGTCACCAAATTATCAGTGCAAATCCATGATTCAGACGCAGCACTCGCCCGTCAAATAAATTTTTAATCATTTCCCCTAAAATTGCGTTCTATTGAGACATAATG
>JBGSXH010000771.1:0-8817 GCA_041751515.1 Cyclobacteriaceae bacterium
TGCCGGAAAAGAAACGCCGGATTCCGGTCAGTTTTCTTTCAAGAATGATATCAAAATAGCTTATTTGGGCCAAAATCCTGATTTTGACGAAAAGGCCACTGTCAGAGAGTCTGTTTTTGATAAGGACAATCCTACCCATCAGGTGATAAAAGCTTACGAGCAATCCATCGCGCTGGCTTCAGAACACATGGATGCGCAAAATGCATTGACTGACCTGATCTCCAAGATGGATGAGTTAAATGCCTGGGATCATGAGAGCCAGGTACAGCAAATTTTGGGAAAACTGGGTATTCACGATCTTGATGCTCCCATTGTTGCTTTGTCCGGCGGGCAGCGCAAAAGAGTAGCACTTGCAGGTGTGCTTATCTCCAAACCAGATTTTCTTATTCTTGATGAACCAACCAACCATTTGGACCTGCCTTCTATTGAATGGCTGGAAGAATATCTTCATACCCAAAAGCTGAGCTTATTGCTCATCACCCACGATCGTTATTTCCTTGATAAAGTAACTGATGATATTTTTGAACTTGACGGGGGTGGTTTATTTCAATATAACGGAAACTATTCCAGATTTTTGGAGCAAAAAGCCGATCGACAGCACAATCTGGAACAGGAGGTTGATAAAGCCAAAAACCTTCTAAAGAAAGAGGTGGAATGGTTAAGAAGACAACCAAAAGCCCGTGGTACGAAAGCCAAATACAGAGTAGATGCGGTGGAAGACATCCAGAAAACCGCAGGGCAAAAAACTACTACCGACAAACTGCAACTGCAAACTCATAGCAGAAGGCAAGGCAATAAAATTGCTGAAATTGATCATATCAGTAAATCATTCGATAGTAAGCAGATTATTAATGATTTCGAATATGTCTTCCAGAAGAAACAACGAATAGGAATAGTTGGCCCTAATGGAAGCGGCAAATCAACATTTCTAAATATCCTTACGGGAAAACTTCAGCCGGATGCAGGTGAAATTATTACCGGTGCAACGACGGTATTCGGCTACTATCAACAAGAAGAATTTCCTTTTAAGGCAGGACAAACTTTA
Organism: Cyclobacteriaceae bacterium; assembly: GCA_041751515.1. Lineage (GTDB taxonomy): Bacteria > Bacteroidota > Bacteroidia > Cytophagales > Cyclobacteriaceae > JBGSXH01. The sequence continues at coordinate 1,046 of JBGSXH010000771.1, forward strand.
CTAGAAGTTGTCAAGGAAGAAGCGGAGTACATTAAGTTAGGTAATGGCACTGAAGTTTCTGCGTCACAATTCCTGCAGCATTTTCAATTTCCTCCATCACAGCAATACAAGCCTGTTGATTTACTCAGTGGTGGCGAAAAACGACGTTTACAGCTGTTAAAAGTGCTGGTGAAAAATCCGAATTTCCTGATCCTCGATGAACCGACCAACGATCTTGACTTGATCACCCTCAATATTCTGGAAGATTATCTGCTGAATTTCCAAGGTTGTCTGGTCATTGTATCGCACGACAGGTACTTCATGGATAAGCTAGTGGAGCAGCTGTTCGTTTTTGAGGGCAATGGCAATATCATTACTTTCCCTGGCAATTATAGCGATTTCCGCGAAAGTGACCTTGCAGACCTGGTAATGCAAGCAGATAAGCCCGCTCAGGAAAAGAAAGCTGAAGTCGAAAAAGCGCCTGAGCCTGCTGTGGAAAAGGGCAATAAGCAGAAATTAAGCTTTAAAGAGAAAAGAGAATACGAACAACTCGAAGGAAAAATTGAGCAATTGGAAGCGGAAAAAGCTGTGCTGATTAGCGAAATGAATGCCGGAGATCTGGAGCATGATGCATTAATGGTACTGGCAGAAAAAATTGAAAAAGCGGAAAAGGAGCTCGAAAAGATGACCAATCGCTGGCTAGCACTTTCTGAGCAGATGTAAAAGGAATTGAATCAGCCAATTTTTTCCATTACACCCAATATTAGCTTGTCCATAATTTTCAGAGGATCAGATGAAAAGGTATTATCAATGCGGTTGGCAACAATCGCATTGAGGCTAAGGGCTTCGTGCCCCAGCAAATTCGCAAGGGCATAATACCCGGCTGTTTCCATTTCAAAATTAGTGATGACTTTTCCCTGAAACTGAAAATTCTGTAGCTTTTCGATGAAATTATCTATCTTGGGGGCTAGACGTACTGATCTTCCTTGCGGGGCATAAAAACCCGGACAGGTAATAGTAAAGCCCTGCAATAGACCTTGTGCTATTTGCGATATTAGTGCTTCACTGCCTTGAGCATAATAAGGGGTAAAAGGCAAACTTAGCTGCGTTTTTGCTTCATTTTCCAATTGCTGCTGTCCAGCAGTATGTTTATGCTGATAAAAGCTCATTAAAGTATCAATTCCTAAGGCCTCTTTACTTGCCAGAATAGCATCAAGCGGCACATCTTTTTGAAGACTGCCACTCGTACCGATGCGAATAATATTAAGCTTTCTGTGCACAGCATTGATCTCCCTGCTGTTAAAATCGACATTGGCCAGGGCATCCAGCTCGTTCATGACAATTTCTATGTTATCGGTACCCATGCCTGTACTTAGCGCCATGATTGGCTTGCCGTTGAGCTTACCAATATGAGTAAGAAACTCCCTCTTGCTTATGCGCGTATGCACATGATCAAAATGCCTGCTTACCCGATCCACCCTGTCCGGGTCGCCAACTGTAATAATAGTATCAGCGAGTTGTTCCGGTTGTATGGCCAGGTGGTAAACACTGCCATCTTCATTAATGATAAGCTCAGAGGGTCCAATCATAGTTTATACTTTTGGGGTAACTTTTCTTTTAACACCTTTTTCAGGATTGTAACCGTTCATTTCCTTTTGGTAATACCCTGTGCCGTCATAAGGACGCTTTTCAGGGTGCTCCATGCATGCTGGTGAACAGGCGCCTTCCATGACGGTACCACAATGCTCGCAGATGGCAACATGCAGGTTACAAACAGGGTTGGCGCAGTTAATCATTCTATCAGAAGGTTTTTTGCATACATGACATTTAGAAATGACTTTAGGGTTAATTTTGTTCACATCAACTGCTACCCTATTGTCAAAAACGTAGCATTTGCCTTCAAAATCCTCGCCTCCTTCTTCCAAACCGTACTTTATGATACCCCCATGCAGTTGGTATACATCACTAAAACCCTGCTCCAGCAAGAAGGCACTTGCTTTCTCGCATTTAATACCTCCTGTACAATAGGTTACTACTTTTTTATCGCGAAGGTGATCTAGTGATTTTACTTTCTCAGGAAATTCCCTGAAATTTTCCATATCCAGGGTGATGGCGTTTTTGAAACGACCAATACTGTGCTCATAATTGGAACGAACGTCCAGAATCACTACATCGTCCTGATCTTTCAAAGCTTTGAAGGCCTTGGGTTCCAGATGTCTGCCGGTTTTTACGCCAGGGTCAATTTGGGTGAGACCACTGTGGACTATTTCCGGCTTCACTCTCACGTGCAGTTTCTGAAAAGCATGCCCGTGATAATGATCAACTTTAAAATCAATTTTTGAAAAACGCTCCTCTGCTTTGAGGGCCTCCATATATTTGCTGCAATTTGCCGCGGTGCCCGACACAGTGCCGTTCAAGCCTTCTGTAGCGATAATTATCCTACCGCGCAAATTCAGTGCAAGGCACAAATTATGATGTTCCAAGCGAAATGCTTCCGCATCTTCGATCGGAGCATAACAATAATACAGTAATATCTGATAGTCTTCCATAACTAAAGTTTTTAACCTATAAGGCCAAACTGCAGCAATAATTTATCTTTTTACTTCCTGAGCGGGATTGCCAAACATGGTTTTCCCTGCCGGCACATCAGAAACCACTACAGATCCGGCACCAATTCTGGCACCTTTTCCGATACTGACGCCTGTGATGATGGTGGCCCCTGCACCTATAAACACCTTATCTCCTACTTCAACACCGGAAGAAACCACAGCACCTGCACCCACCTGCACATAATCTCCGAGCTTAGCATCGTAGTCCACGATAGAACGAGAGTGCAAAATGCAGTGACTACCAATGCTTGCGCCGGCTCCTAATACAGCACCGGCATTGAGCATGTTCCCATGGCCCAACACGGCAGAACTGGCAATAGCAGCTAATTTATGGGTCGCATTAACTGGCATCACTTTCCTGCGGTCATTCAGCATTTTGACCAGGGTGCGCCGATAAGCATTTTCATCTACCGCGACAAAAGCCTCACATTTTTGACCTATATACTTCAAAAACCCATCATCATCAGTACTTCCCAATACGCTGATCATATTGATTTCTGTACCATGAAGCTTCTTATCATCATCCAGAAAACAATAGGTTACTATATTGTGACTTTCAAAAATTTCCTGAGCGGCTTTTCCCAACCCACCTGCGCCTAATATAATGACTGGTTTATCCATATAAATTTTTTCGCAATTTAGCTTTATATCGTTTAAACTTCAAATTTCTCTACAAAACGCCTGAGAGGAGTCATCTGCATCAGTACCGAAAGCACCATCATCCAGGCAAATGGCCTGTAAGCGACTCCATACCGCACAAGACTTCCGTAATTCGGACTGGCGATTGCCAGCAGACAGGCAGAAAGCAGAACATACAGCAACAAATGCCAAACAATCAAAGAAGGTTTCATTTGGGTAGAAAAAAGCCCCAATAAGGCTAAAATACTGCAAAGTAATAAAAGCGAATGCTCTACGCTCAATAACAAAGACAAACCTTCATGCGCCTGCCATGGCAAAGGTGCAAACAGCCCTGACCAGGTAGCCTTTGCAACTGTGCTTACCCCGCCAGGGACGGAATCAGGCGCTTCAAACACTAAATAGTATCCTGGTGTTGAAAGCTGGGCAATGATTTCATAATTGTGCCAGAGCAAATGCCATACCCTGCTGAAATGAAGGTTTGGATGATAAGTGCCCAAGATGCCAACTACCAGTGACATGGAAAATATAGCGATCAGCAAAAGCATGTAGGCCGGAATGCTAGGCATTCTTTTCTGAATAAGCGCTAATACCTTCCAGCTGCAAACTGATAATGCAAATAATGCGGCAGTATAGTATTTCAGTTGAAATAACAATACGAAACTGATGACACTTAGCAATACCATTAGCATCATTTTCCTGTAATTGTCTTTTTCCGGTTTTAAGAGCAGTATACCGGCAATTACCATCAGCGCTGCTGTCGCCAGACTGTCTTTCAGCAGGCCACTGCTCCAAAACACAAATGAGGGAAGGAATAGCAGACTAAAGCAAGCTGGCATTGTCCAGCCAGGAGCATAATTTTTGATACGACGGTATAAAAACCAGCATCCTGCAAAAGAAAAAAGGGAGCAATAAAGGGAGATACTCAAATACCATGGCCCAAGAAAAAACATGGCCAAGGCTACCAGTTTCACCATCAGAAAAGCCCTGGGTCGACTCAGTAAAATCGTTAAAGCATCGGGAATTTTATCGTAAAACAACACACGATACAGGCTGGCAAACAAATTATCTTCCTTGAGGAGCCATTCAAACAGATACAGCGCTCTGTCATAATATTTAATGGTATCTCCTGCGTCATAATAGAGATAGTACAAAGCGCCGAGGCCTAAGCCGCAAAGCAATTTAAATAAGAGTGCAGCCAAAAAAAGATATTGCTCCTTCTTTTGATTCAGCCTTTCCCAGTACCAGTAAGTTCCGGCAAAGGTGATGATGTACATTAGCACTGAAATAATCAGCCAAAGTCTCATATGTGCTGTTGGTTGAGAATATCATGACCGATTTTACAGGACAGGCATAATCTGGGCGTGCAATAGTGGTTGTGTAGTTGCAGGAGCGCTTGCGATTCACGGGCATTCGCAGGCTTTATTTTGAGCTGCTTCCATGCGCTGATGATGCGATTGTCTTCTGCTTTACAGGATTCCAGCAAAGACAAGGCATTGTCCATATGCTTTTCCTCCTGTACTCTTACACTGTATGCTGCCTGGAGCACCGCAATAGTATTGATGGCGATATTCTCGATAGCGGCATCGCCGATTTTAGCTGGGTGGCGGGCAGAGGATTTCCCAAAATGGTAATGTTCTGACCAGTAAGCAGAAGTTTCTTGCTTTAAAATACTTTTGAGCTGCTTTATATCGCTTACCGCTAAAAAGTCCTGGAAAAGCCTTTGGCGGGTAGCCAGCACTGCTGCAAGTTGTGCCATTCTTAAAGATGGAAAGTTCGCAGGTCGAAGGCGCATGAATTTCCACTGTACGATGGCCAGCGGTGAAGGCAATTTATATTTGCGGTTGAGGAATCGAAACTCTTTCTGCAGCTGCTCCTGATATTCATCGGCACCCTTTTGCTGCAGTAATCCTGCCTGTCCGAAGAGCAAAGCCTCTACTTGCTGCAAATTACCTTTATGCTTTTGGATAATCTTAAAAGGCACCTGCACGGAAGTCGTCAGAAATGCCTGGCTATTAATTTTAAAACCAAAGTTCTTTGCCAAAAGCCAGTAGCATGTTTGCTCCCAATCACCATTGGCTTCGTCCAGCATATGGAGCACATCGGTAGCCTTTGCAGACAATCTTTCCACCGCTGCCCTTTCCTGCATGCTCGTCATCACGATGGAGGGTACAGTATGGATGCGGGGTGCACAAGGGATAAACATTGGATTGTCCACCAGCTTTCGGTACTCTTCGTAGACGGATGTATCGACCCGGTCTTTCAGCGCTAGGGTGGGCATCAGTGTGCCATCTTCACGCAACACGGGTTGATCATCTTCCCAAACCACATGGAGAATGACCTGATTATAGGCAGGATTCATCTGGTGTCTGTGTGACAGCCAATCGGACGATTTTATATGGATCTCCACAGCACCGGACCAGGTGACATTGGCTATCTGCACTTTTGCCTGTAGAAAATCCGGACCTGCGTTGAAATTACGGAATCCTGGCTGAAGTATATTCAATGTACCCTCGGCCAATGCCAGAGCGGTTTTGTCAAATTTCTGAAACTGCCAGATATAATGTAAAAAATATTCTTCCATAAGCTGCCTTAGATTAAATTTATAAAAATTTATCTAAAAACATGCTCATCTCAGTTTGAATTTCTTTGGCTTTTTTTCTGGCTACATCAGCAAAATCTTTCTCATTCGAAGCATAAATAATACCACGGGAAGAGTTGACCAATAAGCCACATTCTTTATTAAAACCTGCCTCTGATACAGCCTGGAGGTCACCACCCTGCGCTCCTACTCCTGGCACCAGGAAGAAGTGTTCCGGCACAATTTTCCGAATATCGGCCAATTCCTGCGGACGGGTGGCACCGACCACGTACATCATATTGTTGGCATTGCCCCAGCCACTGCTTTTCTGAAGCACCATCTCATACAAAGGTTTTCCATCCAATAATTTTTGCTGCTGAAAATCGTTGGCACCGGTATTGGAGGTTAAAGCCAGCAAAATCACCCATTTGCCTTCTATTTCTAAAAATGGTTTCACAGAGTCCGCCCCCATATAAGGAGCAACAGTGACAGAATCGAAGTCATAGTGCTCAAAAAATGTCTTTGCATAAAGTCTTGAAGTATTGCCAATATCACCTCTTTTAGCATCTGCGATAGTGAAAACATTTTCAGGGATGTAGTCTAGAGTTTTTTGAAGGCTTTCCCAGCCTGCAGGACCTAAAGCCTCGTAAAAGGCGATATTAGGCTTGTAGGCTACGCAATAGTCGGCAGTAGCATCAATGATGGCTTTATTAAAGGCAAAAACCGGATCGGGCTCTTTGAGCAAATGGGCAGGAATTTTCTCCAGGTCAGTATCCAGACCCACGCAGAGGTAGGAAGACTTTTGTTTTATTTGCTCAAAAAGGAATGTTTTATCGATCATGCTGCAAAACTAAACATTTCCCTTGTTTAAGCCCTTTTCTAGGCGACAATTTCTTGGGCATAAAAAAAGCTATCCTGAAAGGATAGCTCATTGTATTTTAATTGCTTTCTGATTATCTAAGATCAACAACTTCTACGCCTTTGTGATCATTTTTATTAAATTCAAAGTCGGCATTGGAAGCTTCGATGGTGGGGTCAAACTTGTTAATATCGTACAGGTATCTGTTACCGTTCCTATCGAATATTCTCCAGCTTTTCAATGTTTTGTCACTCTTATTGATCTCTAAACGAACCTTGAAAAACTGTGCATTTTTGTCCTCAGGAATTAAATCGATGATCTCAAGCGAATCGTCGGCATTGGACTCTTCTTCCAGATAAAGGTATTTGTAGCCAGATTTATAGGCGTTAAATATCTGCGTCGGGTTTAAGTCGCCATCCTGTGCATCATAATTATCTACATTTACCTCATTGGCTTCTTCAAGATAAGTCCAAACGGTAGCACCATTGTTAATGATTTCCTGACCGCCCATATTTAGTCTGAACTTTTCCCCTTTTACAAGAATTTCACCATTGAAGTCTTCATTGATATTCTGATCAGGATTCTCTAAAGAATAGATAAAAGTGGCTTTAAATGCCGGTATATTCTGATATTTCTCACTCATCTCGTCCAGAATTGCCAGGGCTTTCGGGTCATATTGTGCCGAAGTATCAAAGGCAAAAAGAAGGAATGCAGAGAGTAAAAAACTAAATATTATCTTCATCAGTAAAGCTTATAGATTGATTTATTTTTACTGCTGATGTCATTCAATAACTGTTCCAAACTATATTCATCAGAAATTAAAACTTCCCGTGCTTTACTCCCTTCAAACGGACCAACGATACCCGCAGCCTCCAGCTGGTCGATCAATCGACCTGCTCTGTTATATCCTAACTTTAACTTTCTCTGTATGAGCGATGTACTCCCCTGCTGATGAATGACGATAAGCCTTGCAGCGTCATCAAACAACGTGTCGCGGTCAGCGAGGTCTACTTCTCCGACTTTATTATCGCCATCTTCTCCGACAAACTCAGGCAGCATATAGGCCGATTCATAGCCCCGCTGTGAGCCGACAAATTCACATATATCC
>JBGSXH010000772.1:0-1867 GCA_041751515.1 Cyclobacteriaceae bacterium
GGCGTCAATTTTTCCTGAAAACCTTGCTAGTCTCAAATTACATGAAAAGCTGGGATTCAGGCAGCTTGGGTACCGGGAACGCATTGGCAAAATGAAGGGAGTATGGCGAGATACAATATTATTAGAAAGAAGGAGTAAAATGATTGGAACAGACTAATTTCGACGCGAACAAGCACTGAGTCATATTAAAGTTGACTGATCTGTCGCAACGGCGCATCATGCATGAAAATATGAGAGATACAGACGGGAAATTTAAACCAGCATCAACTGACGCACCCGGGATTATCTGGGTTGAATTAATTGCGGAGGAAATCAGTAAATCCTCTGTAATCAATTTTTTTCTACTCGCAGATTCTTTATCTTAAAAAGCTCATAAAAGTTTTCGAAATATTTAAGCATAATAAGTAATTTTTTTATGCTAAAGCATCAATTTAAGGTTCACAAGGCCGCAGCAATGCTCTAGCTTCATTCAACTTTAAAAACTGATTCCACTTTACACTTATTCTACTTTACATATAAGCACTTTGACAACAGGACCTAACAAAGAGACAGGCTTTCCTCTGGAAAATTATGGTAAGCTGTGCTTCCTCAAAAATATCATAACCCGGCCTAACATTATCGTAGGCGATTATACTTATTACGATGATTTTGAAGACGTTCATAATTTTGAGAAAAACGTTAAATACCACTTTGATTTCATCGGGGATAAACTCATTATCGGTAAATTCTGCATGATCGCTTCAGGGGTTTCCTTTATGATGAATGGGGCAAACCACTTGACCAAAGCGGTGTCCTCCTACCCTTTTGCTATATTCGGCAATGGTTGGGAAAATGCCATGGACAAAAAGGCTTATCCTCACAAGGGAGATACGATAGTGAACAATGACGTGTGGATCGGCCATAATGCTACAATAATGCCTGGTCTTAGCATTGGAGACGGGGCAATAATTGCCGCTGAAGCAGTGGTTACTAAAAATGTTGCGCCTTATACCATTGTGGGGGGCAATCCTGCAAAACTTATCAGTCAACGTTTTACCGATGCGCAAATCGCTCGGCTGCTAGCGGCAAAGTGGTGGGACTGGAGCATTGAAAAAATCAGCCAAAATATTCAGCACCTCACCGGTGGCAACCTTGATTTCTTAACAGATGATTAATTATACTATCGTCGACAGAATGGCATTTTAAAGGCTGGTTACGGTTTAAATTGCCAATCACTGGAAAACTCTGCACAAGCTGTTGCATGCAATTTATTAAAATTAAGCGTTATGGATAACAAATACTTTTCTTCAGTATGTCGGAAAATAGGTAATACCTCATATGTTATTTAAGGCGTATACTTACTTGTAAGCAGACAAAATCATGAACATAAACCTAGATGATCTTAAATATCCGATTGGGAAATTCGATAAATCCAAAGGAGTTTCTTCGGATGAACTCAAGGAATATATAGATGATTTAGCAATGTTCCCCAGCCTTCTTCGCACTGAAGTGGCTAACTTATCCGAGGCACAGCTGGACACGCCTTATCGGGACGGCGGCTGGACCATCAGACAGGTTGTCCACCATTGTGCAGACAGCCATATGAATAGCCTCATGAGGTTTAAACTCGCTTTAACAGAAGACAAACCAACCATAAAGCCCTACGATGAAACGCTTTGGGCTATGCTTCCGGACAGTATGAGCATGCCCATTGCTCCTGCACTAAAAATGCTGGAAGGCATTCATGAACGCTGGACTTTTCTGCTAAGAAATTTAAAAGTTTCACAACTTGAACGGGTATTTTTACATCCGGCTGAGGGACAGACTTTTCGACTCGACGAAACAATAAGCATGTACGCATGGCATAGCAATCATCACCTGGCTCATA
>JBGSXH010000773.1:0-5688 GCA_041751515.1 Cyclobacteriaceae bacterium
AGGAGACCCCAAAAGATTCCAGATGGCTTGGTAGAAGAAAGGCATGTGCCTTTTGCAATTCAGTACGACAGGAGGCCCTGTCCAGTGTTCCTAATAAATGCACCTGACTACTAAGATTTAATGTCTTAATCAACTCGCGGCATTTGAATTCGCATTGCCCCGATCCTGCAATTTTTAGCTGCACAGCCTGGCCTCGAAATGCTGCCATGGCCTCAATCATTTCCAGTACTCCTTTGCTTTCTTCCAGTGCTGTCAACGATACGAAGGTAAAGGGTTCTAGCGGCTGCTTTTGATTGGCAGGAAGGAAAAATTTCGTATCAACAAAATTGGGGAGCACTGAGATCGCTTTTTTCGGAGCGCTTGCCTGCATTGCAACTTGTACCGCATGGCTGACGGCAAAAATACGATCGGCACTTTCCGGCGAATAGCGACACCTTTCAGGCACCTGCCCATTTGCATCGAGCAGGCCTTTGAGAGGAAACGGTAGCATATGCTCTGTCAAAACAAAAGGAACATGAAGGGCTTTTTTGATTGCAGCAGCAATATAGCCGCCGGGAAATGCTACATGGGCATGAATGACATCGGTTTTGCCAAAAGTATTTTCAAAAGCTTTGAGGTTGCTGATACAAGCTTTTATTTTTGCATCGATATTACCATGCTTAAAATTCCTATGCCAGCTGTACTGAGGACTGTGGTACTCTATTAGATTATTGCTAATCTTTTTGGGTACAGCGCAAAAATGATTGGTTGGCTTCAGTATGCTTGTGATGATTGCCTTCGGCTTGTTAATGGGCAATAACATTGTGGCATTGCTTTGCCCAAAATAGCTGATGCCAAAATTGCAATCCGGAAAATGGCTGGCCATTAATTTCGATTGCTCCCTTACAAAAAGGCCAGCCAGGTCTGTGGGTTTTGGCCCATACCAGGAGGGGATTACAAATATATTCATTGCATTCCCAGTTGGTTATTAAACCCTTTAACAGCTTTTGCCATCAATATCACAGGCATCGTCACTGGTTGAAACGTCTACAGTTAATTCGGAAAACGCTTTTGTTAACGCCTCAATAAATACTGTTTTGGGTTGAGCACCACTGATGCCGTATTTGTTATTCACCGCAAAAAAAGGAACACCACGAATACCAAGCTGCTGCGCTTCGAACACTTCCTGTCGCACCTCATCATCAAACTGATCTGAATGAAGCATGGTTTCCACTTTGCTGCCATCCAAACCGATTTGCTCACCAAGTTGTATGAGCGTAGCAGTATCGTCCATGTTTTCGCCATGCATAAAATAGGCCTCAAAAAGCACCTCTTCAGCTTTGTCACCCAGGTCATGTTGTTTGGCCAAGTGTATGAGTCGGTGCGCATTGCGCGTATTGGCAACAACGGTTTTGTCAAAGTCGAAGTGAAGTCCGGCATTTGCAGCAGTAGCCGCCACATTATCCGTCATTTCCCTGGCTTGCGAAACAGACATGTTTTTTACAGCAGCCAGATACTCAATCGTAGATTTTTCAGGATCGGTCACCAGGTCCGGATTAAGTAAAAAGCTTTTCCACTCGACTTCAATCTCTTCTTTAAATGACAACTCCGCTAAAGCAGACTCAAAATTGCGTTTTCCGATATAGCAAAAGGGACACATAATGTCCGACCAAATTTCAATTTTCATAATGTTTTTTTAGTAATAAAGCGAATTTGCCTGAAAGAGTTCCGGTAGGGAAAAGTTGGTTGCTCTCACATAAATAGTTCTTAGGCAAAGCTCTTCGTTAACGACAATTTTATTGATTTCATACCAATGGATTCACATATTCAATTTACAAAGTATTGATACATTCGCACGACACTTTGATAGCTACTCACTTTCCTTATATTTTACTAGTGCTAAGAAAGGGTTGTTGGTTTCGTTAGATGTAATTAATCGAATCCATGCATCATTGTTCTTAACAAATTGCTTCCATTCGATATCGTTCATATCTGCCTTTAATTTATCCATAATAGAGATTTGCTCAGCGGGTTCCACGACGAAAACAAACTGATTTTTAAATGTGCCTTTAAAAATATCAGTGTAATCTGCTGCTATTCCAAGTTCCAAAAAGCCAAATATATCCTTATTTATGTGATCATATAAGTAATGTTTATCAAGTTCCCTGTCATGTAGAGCATGTACTAGCCTTCCGTTTTGCTGAAACGTGAAATAAAGTAAACTATGATTAGTTAGAAAATTTGATGTACTATGAGCATTGTCTATACTGTTTAATTTATCCACATAGTCCATTAAGCCATCATATTCAGCATGAAGATACTTTTCTGGTAGATTTGCTGATCCAAAATCCAATATGAATGAAGGTGTAATTTCATTACGCGATATATTGTAGATTGTATCATTGAGTATATTGTGGTAAAGATGAGTGTCACGAATAAAATTGCTGGATTCGATAAATAATAGTTCTCTCTGGTTTTTTGGGATTTTTATAGACTGAGTGATTAATTCGTCTTTTAATACATCAATGATGAGCACTTGATGATTTGATTCGCCATAAAAAAAGCTGCCTCCATGCACTGAAAATGTATTTTCTCCCAGATGTAAGATGGATTGTGCAGACAACAAATATTTGCTTTTCCAAGAATCGATAAATTCTCCTGCTAGGCTTATCTGACTTATTTTACCGGATTTATTATCTAGAATGTAAATGGACTTTTCGTCGTTCGCTACAGCAAAGCTGTTTAAGCTTTTATACTCTTGCGGTCCATCTCCCTGCCTATCAAAGACTACTTCACTACTATCTGAGGTGTTTTTGATTAGTAGAAAATCAGTGGGACGTCTACAATGCACTATCAAATGCTCTCCGGCTTCATCAATTGTCTGGATATCTGATATGAGATTTTTGGTTTTAAAGTGAATGAAAGTATTAAAATCAAAAATTTGGCTATAAGTTAAAGTGCCAATATTGTCAGTATCTATAGTGATTTTACTTGTTTCAAATTCTTTTTTTGGATGGCAGCTTATCAATATATTCAGCAGCAGTAGTAGTGTTGAAAACTTCATCGCTTAGATGTGGATTTTGATTTGAGCTTGATAATTTAGATGTTTATTTTACCAATACATTAGTTTTCTTGCTTTTAATAAGACTTTATACCAAAAACTACGCTCCAGTACAGGTATTTGCTCTGTCTCAGCGCCAAAACTTCCATAGAAGCTGGCGATGCCAGGGATATGGCTGCCCTCAAAATCAAAAATGATATCTTTAGCAGCAAAATGTTTGAGCTGATCCTCCATGATCAGGCTCATAGCATGATAATTTTTGCCTTTTTCGGAAGAAACGCTGATAAGATTTACAGCCCTGGAGGCATTATATATGACCAGATTAATGGCCAATACTTCGCCATTCAAAATAGCCCGCAACATACGTACACTTTGCTGTTTTTGAAGAAAATGTACGAGATTACTTAATTTTTTCAAATTTGGTGCTGTGATACCACCATCAATCTGCTCATTCAAATACCTTTTAAACATTTGCGTTAAAAGGCTGATATCATTTGTTTCTTTTATCAACAATCCACTTTTTGAAGCCTGGTTGATGCGCCATTTGCGACTTTTATGAAAATCTGAACGAATAGCTTCAAAAGATGTCTGCGGATGCAATTGGTGATTTTCTTTGAAAGAAAGTGCGCCTATATGATCAAAGAAGCCATTGGCCGGATGAAAATGATAGCTATGGATGAATTTAAAATGCTTTTGTATCACCCTTGGAATATCGACTGCCTGCAGGCTATTTAGTACTTCGGGGAGGCAAAATACACCTAAATATGGGCAATAAAGGGGCTGCATCAATATTTTTATACCCAATATTTTTATATAAGGAAGTGGAATTACTACCTTATAGCCCGCATGAACAGGGAAAGCAAGTAGATCCCAGCTTTCTGCGGTGGCATCAAGACAGCCACTTTGAGCATGTATGGCAGGATGATCGCTAGCATTCATGCAGGCGTCATAAGCCTTTTTGTTGATGTCACTATGTAAAATATATTGTAACAATATAAACGAAATATGCAGTCTGGTCCTTTGGTTACCGTTGTTTGTCTGAATCACAATCAGGCTGCTTTTCTTGAAGAAGCGATTGTATCGGTGCTCGCTCAAACTTATAAGCCGATACAACTCATTATAGTTGACGATGCCAGTTCCGATGAAAGCCAGGCGCTCATCGATACATTGAATCACAAGTATCCAAATCGGTTTCAGACAATATTACTCCCAGACAATTTAGGCAATTGCCCTGCGTTTAATCAAGCTTTACGCAGGGCGAAGGGAAAATATATTATTGACCTTGCTGCCGACGATGTCTTATTGCCCGATAGGGTAGCAACAGGGGTGAACCAAATGGAGGCATTAGGGGAGCAATTTGCAGTGCAATTTTCAGATGCCAATATAATCAATACCGCGGGACAGCACCTATTTCGGTTTTATGAAGACAAACCAGCGCCACCCAGTGGTGAAGTTTACGAAGAGTTAATAAGACAGGCATTTATCTGCTCCCCGAGCACGATGTTCAACACTGCCGCATTGAAAGATCTTGGAGGATATGACGAGGCATTGTCCTATGAAGATTTCGATATCTGGTTGCGGATGGCCAGACACTATCAGTTTTGCTATGTGCCTGAAGTGCTGGTAAAAAAGCGTAAAGTAGCTTATTCTCGCAGTATCAAACAATGGCAAAAAAATGATGAACAACGGCAATCAACGCTGAGGATTTGTCAAAAGATCTATGCCATGAACAGAACGAGAAGCGAAGAGAAGGCGCTAATGCTCCGAATTGTCTATGAAATTCAGCAGGCCATGCTCCTGAAGGAATATGTGTTGGCGGAGGCGTATTTAGCACTGTTGCGAAAGCTTAATCCTTCACTCCCTCTAAAGCTATGCTATCAATGGATGGTAAAACTGAAATTGCCGTTACATTGGTTAAAACGCTTTTCTGCCAATCATCAATAGCTCAACGGCGATTGTCTTCGCCTTCGACCATGCTGAGGTAGCTTTGGTATCGACTCAGACTGATACTGCCTGATTCCACCGCATCTCTTACAGCGCAGCCGGGCTCATGAAGGTGGGTACAATTGTGAAACCGGCACTCGTTCAACCTTTCCCTCATCTCAGGAAAATAATGGCCCATTTCCTCCTTTTCCATTTCCACTAAACCAAGTTCTTTGATGCCCGGTGTATCTATGATGGCTGTTTTTTCATCGATGTCAAACATTTCCGCAAAAGTGGTGGTATGCTTGCCCTTGTTGGCGAAGCTGGAAATTTCTGCCGTTTTTTGGTCCGTTCCCGGTAATATTTTGTTCAGCAATGTGCTCTTGCCAACACCAGAATGTCCTGTAAATAAACTCGTTTTTCCCTCTACTAAAGCATTCACTGTTTCCAGGGATTCATCTTCCAAGGCACTGATCAGTGCACAACGATAGCCCAATCCTTCATAAAGCTGATTGAAGAGTTCAAAATTCTCCCTTTCCTCAGGAGAAATAAGATCAGCTTTATTGACCAGTATGACAGCAGGAATGCGATAGGCTTCTGCCGTGACCAAAAAACGATCGATAAAGCCGGTGGAGGTTTTAGGGTAGGCATAAGTAGCCAGTAATATGGCCTGGTCAATATTGCTGGCTACTATGTGCGCATGCGCAGTTTTATGCACGGACTGG
>JBGSXH010000774.1:0-11055 GCA_041751515.1 Cyclobacteriaceae bacterium
TATAATTCCAAAGGTAAAGGAGTGGCAAGAACGTCCATTAGAGCCGGTATACTGCATTGTATGGCTAGATGCGATGCACTTCAAGGTGCGAGAAGAAGGCAAAGTAAGGCATAAGGCCCTTTATAATATTTTAGGCATCAACAAGGCAGGCAAAAAAGAAGTATTGGGCATGTATATTTCTGAGAGTGAAGGAGCTAACTTTTGGCTTCAGGTACTTACCCATTTACATAACCGTGGCGTAAAGGACATTTTGATTGCCTGTACAGATAATCTCACAGGCTTTACTGAAGCCATTCATTCCATTTACCCTAAGACCGATATTCAATTATGTATCGTTCACCAGATCCGCAACAGCGTGAAATATGTAGCCAGTAAAGACCAGAAAAGCTTTATGAAAGACCTGAAGTTGGTATACAAAGCGGATACTAAAGATCAGGCAGAATCGGCCTTACTAGACCTGGAAGAGCAATGGGGCAAGAAATATCCTATAGTACTTCGTTCCTGGAATGACAACTGGGAGCGGCTGAGTGCTTATTTTGATTACACTGCCCCGATAAGAAAACTTATATATACCACCAATGCAGTAGAGGGCTTTCACAGGCAGGTCAGGAAGGTAACCAAGACCAAGGGAGCTTTTACTAGTGATATGGCCATACTAAAGCTGGTTTACCTGGCTACTCAAAGGATAGAACAGAAATGGACTACGCCGGTGCACAACTGGGCTTTGGTAGTTCAACAATTAGCCATTAAATTTGAGGGCCGACTAGAGTTGGATTTAACGACCAATCAATCCAAAAACTAGAAAATCCATCCTTCCGGGGGGTACCCCCCGGAAGGATGGAGACAGAGTTGAGCTAACACTCCCACTTTATGTCTGAATTCGCACTTATTATATTCTTCAGCTGTATAATCATACTATTTTTGGTGATAGACCTTGGCTTGCTCCATAGGACACCCAAAAAGATTACTACGCAGTCGGCTTTATATCAGAGTATATTCTGGGTGCTTATTTCTTTGTTCTTTTGTGCCTTTATTTTTAAGTTTTATGGTGGGGTACGGCCATCTATGGAGTTTTTATCTGCCTACCTGACAGAAAAGGCACTATCAGTAGATAATATCTTTGTTATAATTCTTATTCTAAAGTATTTTAAGGTTGATGAAGTTTATTATCACAAAATACTTTTTTGGGGAATACTTGGGGCAATAGTCTTTAGAGCGATATTTATCTTCCTAGGGGCATTTTTGGTGATGAAATTTTATTGGATACTCTATATATTTGGTGCATTCCTGGTCTACTCTGGTATTAAGTTAATGACTGCCTCAGACGATGACGAAACACTTAACCCCGGAGATAGTCCTGTTATCAAGTTTTTCAGAAAGCATTTGAGCATTACCAAAGGACATTTTGGCGGAAAATTCATTATTAAGCGTGGGAGTAAAATCTTATTTACCCCACTATTCCTGGTGCTTATATTTATCGAGTGTACAGATTTAATTTTTGCTGTAGACTCCATACCCGCAGCATTTGCGATTACAACCAATCAGTTCATTCTTTTTAGTGCCAATATTTTTGCCATCATGGGCCTGAGGGCAATGTTCTTTCTTTTAGCTGGAATTTTAGATAAATTCTTCCTGCTTCAGAAAGGTTTGGCAATTATTTTAATATTTATTGGTGCGAAAATGCTTCTGGAGATTTTCTCTATTCACATACCCGTGGGAATATCGCTGGCAGTGATTAGTGCGTCTTTATTTTTGTCTATTGCCCTCTCTCTTGTGTTGAGAAAATGTTATCCGCAAGTTTTACCCGAAGCGGATTAGATAAGTCTAAAAACCAATTTTTCCTCCGTTGTATCCGTTCTTCTCAAGCGCAGCTGCAGTAGCTTCAACTTTTTCTTTTAGCGATTTTTTGTATTGCTCCAGGCTTTTGTAAATTTTTTCATCGGAGGTAGCTAAAATTTGTGCGGCCAGTATGCCGGCGTTTTTTGCGCCATCGAGGGCGACTGTGGCAACAGGAATGCCGCCGGGCATTTGAAGTATCGATAAAACAGAGTCCCAACCATCAATAGAGTTGCTGGATTTGACGGGCACGCCAATAACCGGGAGGGAAGTAATACTTGCTACCATCCCTGGCAAATGTGCCGCTCCTCCTGCTCCTGCTATAATTACTGAAAGCCCGTTGTGCTTCGCTTCCTCAGCATATTTGATCATGCGCAATGGCGTTCGGTGAGCAGAAACAATCGTGATTTCGAAAGGAACTTCCAAAACTTCTAAAATAGCTGCAGCTTCTGCCATTACTGGCAGATCTGATTTGCTACCCATAATTATTCCAATTTTTGCTTTGCTCATGCTTTTATCTTTAAGGTTGATTTTACAGTTGCTACTTTCTCTCGTAGTGATTTTTCATCATGGTCTACAATGGTCACGTGGCCCATCTTGCGGAAGGGTTTAGTTATTTTCTTTCCATACAAATGCACGTGAACACCGGGAATGCGCATGCACGATTCCATTCCTTCGTATATTGCATCGCCTGTAAAGCCATCTTCACCAAGCAGATTCACCATCGCTGAAGGTATCACAATAGCAGTGTCGCCTAAAGGAAGGTTAAGGATGGCTCGCAGGTGCTGCTCGAATTGCGAGGTAACATTCCCTTCAATACTTTGATGGCCACTGTTATGCGTTCTGGGGGCTACCTCGTTAACCAAAAGATCTCCATTTTTGAGCACAAACATTTCAACAGCCAGCAGGCCCGTCATACCCAGTGCTTCAATCACTTTTTTGGCTAATTTTTCAGCATCAATAGCCACTGCTTTCTCCAGCCGGGCTGGAGAAAATAAAAATTCTACCAGATTTTTTTCTGGGTGATATGATAATTCGACGGCCGGAAAAGCACTAATCTCTCCCCGACTGTTCCTTGCTACAATAACTGCAATTTCCTTTTCAAAAGGCACCAGATTTTCTAATACCCCTGGTGCATCAAATGCTTTATCCAAATCATTAATGTTTTTAATGATCTGCACGCCCCTGCCGTCGTAGCCCTCCTTGCCCAGCTTATGTACAGCGGGCAGCATGTTTTCGTGACGGTATACATCCGCTCTGGAGTTGGTCAAAACAAAAGCTGCTGTTGGGATCCCTGTTTCCTTATAAAATTGCTTTTGCTTTCTCTTGTCCTGTATTAATTGAATGACTTCAGGCTCAGGGAACACTTTTATGCCTTCAGTTTGTAATTTTTTGAGGGCATCGGTATTGACGTTTTCAATTTCAATGGTCAGTAAGTCGCAGCTTTTACCAAAATTGTAAACTGTGTCATAGTCCTGTAAAGCCCCTTGCACAAATGTTTTGGCCAGATGGCGGCAAGGCGCATTTTCATCAGGGTCAAGAATTGCTACATCAAGGTTGAAATCAATGGCTTTTTGAATGAGCATTCTCCCCAATTGTCCGCCACCTAATACCCCCAGGGTGAATCGTTGATAAAAAGCAGGGTGATCATTTTTATTTTCCTTCATAATCTTCTATTGCAATACCCATTAACTGCATGAGTTTTCCAGCATTAAAACTCTGGCAAATGCCGGGCTTAATCTTATAATCAAAGTTAATATCATTTCCCTTGATGACACTGCCGAAGTGAAAGTTATTTACCTTGGCATCCTCTTTTTCTATTTGGCCCAGCGCAAGGTCGTGAGTACTGATTAGGCCAAATGCACTGGTTTTATTGAGTTGTCGCACCAGCGCTGCCGCTCCACGATGACGGTCTTCACTATTGGTGCCTTTCAGTATTTCGTCTAACATAAAGAATACAGGACGTGGTTGAGATTTTATCAGTCCAAGCAGTTGCTTTATACGCTGTAGTTCTGCATAAAAAGAAGAAACACTTTCTTCCAGTTTGTCTTGCGTGCGCATGCTTGTAAATAGTAATAGGTCCGAAAACGCAAAATTATCTGCACAAACCGGTGCCCCTGCCCGGGCCAGTACGAGATTAATACCCAATGTGCGTAAAAAAGTGCTTTTGCCTGCCATATTGGAACCTGTGATAATAGTAAGCTGTCCTTCTCCACTCAAGGTAAAGTCATTGCAAACTCTGGCATTGGCTTTAATAAGCATATGGCCAAGCTGTTTTGCGCTCAGCAGGCAGGGTTGCGTGACAGGGTCAGGAAATGTATAGTCCGTATTGGCAAAAGCATGGCCGGCCAGGCTATTCAACGCCTCCAGCTTATGAATAGCCTCCAGCCATTCCGGTGCCAGCGAATTGTATTTTTCTTTCCACTGCTCAGCACTTAATACAATACGAATGTCCATCAGCAGGAATGTATTGATAAACCAATACATAAAATTACTTCGGTTCTCCAACCAGCGGATAACCTTGAACAGGCTTGATAGCTTATTGGAGATACTTTCCTTTTCAGTAAAGCGATTGAGTTCACATGCTGCCAATTGCTCAGGCGTTAGTGTTTCTGCAACTTCTACTAGTGCCATATATGCACTTAATGAAGGGATGCTTTTTTCTAATTGATGAATTTTTTCAGAAGCATTTTTCTGAAAGCCTCCGGCTACAATTATATTAACGAGAATGAATAAGGTCACTATTGCCGCAGGCATTCCAAGGAAATACGAAGCAGCAATGGCTGCAAAAAGCAAAACAGGTAAAAATATGCTGAGTGCGTAGTAAGTCCTGGGTCGGGAAAAAATTGGAGGTGCCGCTAACCAGTGATGAAAAGCCTCACTGCTGAGTTCTGACTGCGCATTCACCAATCTGGCAGCAACCTGGAAGCTTTGCTGCCATCCGGAATTGTCGCTAAGTGATCTGACAGCCTTTTGCTGCTTCTTAATCTGATTGTGAGGAAACCCATGTAGCAGCCAATCAGCGAGTTTTTCTCTTCCTCCAGGTGTTACAGCTCTATTAAGTAATTGAAAAAGAGAGGATTTTCCTAAAATATCCAGGTCTTCGGCATAAGGATGATCAGGCGTGATGTACGATGCCCCATCCTCAAAGTGCGCAATTTGTAAAGACAGCTTTTGTAGCTCTTCCTCGTTTATTTGATACAACGCATCTGAAATGGATAAGGCTTTCCGAACTTTTCGGTGCCAAATCAGTAAAATAACAAATACGATTAATAAAGTAGCGACGAGCATGAATACCCATAAGGTGTCACGCAAATTGGCAGCATAGATAATGGCTATGAAAAGTAGTAAAAAGCTGATGATTCTGTAAAAGCTGATCTTTTTATCCTTTTTCTGCAGACTCTCCTTCTCCTGAAGAAATCGGATTTTATTCTCGGAAAAATAATTCTCAGGTGCCTGGGGCATAGTTTTTGAATATTAATGGGCTGAACGATAATAGTTTATAGCTTGTTGGCTTGTTACTTAATTAATCCATATTCGTTCTAAAATTTTCTAAACTTTGGTTAATACTTTTTTTGTATACATTTTCGGAGATATTCCCGTTAATTATTCTGCCAAAGCCTATATAAGCTGAAATATAAATTATGAAAAAAGTCTGCATTTGGTTACTTGTTCTGCTTGTCTCTACAGCTTCCCTCGAAGCGCAGATGGCCTACAAAAAAACCAAAACTAACAAAAAAACAGATAGTAGTGGCATTATTATGCCCGAAGAAGATCATATTAAAGTACAGTTGCTGGTATCTCAATTGCTTAATAAGTATCACTACCGGAAAAACAAACTGAACGACTCACTTTCAAATGTTATTTTTGAAAACTACCTGGGTACGCTCGATAATAATAAAATGTACTTTACCCAATCCGACCTCGACCGGTTTGAAGAGTATCGGTACAGTTTTGATGATGATATAAGATCCGGGAATCTGGTGCCTGCTTATCATATCTTTAATGTGTACAGGAAAAACCTGAAATCCAGACTGGATTATTTGCCAGAAATTCTGGAAAAAGAATTTGACTTTGAAGTTGAAGAAACTTTTGAAGTTGACCGTGAGGATGCAGCCTGGCCGAAAGATCAGGACGAATTGAATGTTTTATGGACAAAGATGATCAAAAATCAGGCTTTGAACCTCAAACTTGCTGACCGGGAATGGAAAGATGTAAAAAAGACGATTGAAGGTAGATTTGACAGGGTTGGCTCCACTGTAGAGCAGTATAATAGTGAAGATGTATTGCAGATTTACCTGAATGCATTTGGGCAGGCATTTGACCCGCATACCAATTATCTAAATCCTACAGCTTCAGCCAACTTTAAGATTGATATGTCGCAATCACTGGAGGGAATAGGCGCCCAGCTGCAGCTAGACAATGAATACACAAAAGTGTCTGATGTGATTGTCGGTGGTCCGGCTTACAAAACGAAAATGCTTGAAAAAGGTGATCGTATAATAGGAGTAGCGCAGGAGGATGAAAATGAATTGGTAGATGTGGTAGGATGGAGACTTGATGAAGTGGTTAAGCTTATCAGAGGACCTAAAGGAACCAGAGTGACATTGCAGATTCTGCCGGCCGCTGGCGGCGAAAGTGCTGCCCCCAAAGACATTACTATTGAGCGGGATAAGGTGAAACTTGAAGAGCAGAGTGCCAAGAAGCAAGTCATTGAATTTGAAGAAGATGGTAAATCCTTGAAGTTTGGGGTGATCTCAATACCTATCTTTTATCAGGATTTTGAAGCTGCTCAGGCAGGGGATAAAGATTTCAAATCTACTACCAGAGATACACGCAGGCTTATAGAGGAATTAAAGGAAGAAAATATTGATGGTCTGGTGATTGACTTGCGCTATAATGGTGGAGGTAGTTTAACAGAAGCCATTGAATTGAGCGGTTTGTTTATTGAAAACGGGCCCGTAGTGCAAGTAAGAAATGCAAATGGCAGCATCGATGTTGGCGATGACCCGGATCCGGAAATTGCTTATGATGGTCCACTTGCTGTGATGGTGAACAGATTCAGTGCTTCAGCTTCAGAAATTTTTTCAGGAGCCATGCAGGATTATAAAAGGGGCATCATTATCGGTGAACAAACTTACGGTAAAGGTACTGTACAAAATCTTATAGACTTGGATCGGTTTGTGGCTGATGACGGTGGCAATCTTGGTGAGTTAAAATTGACATTAGCCAAGTTTTATCGCATAACAGGAAGCAGCACCCAGCATAAAGGTGTGGAGCCGGATATCGCATTTCCTTCAGCATACAGTGCCGAACAATTTGGAGAGAGCTCTGAGAAAAGTGCTTTACCATGGGATCAAATCAGATCTGTAGAGTTTGAGGCTACAAATGACCTGAATGAAGAGATGCTTTCTCAGCTGAATAAAAGCCATGAAGAACGTATGAAAACCAATGAAAACCTGATTAATTTGTTGGAAGACATAGAAGAACTGAAAGCACTGCAAAATCAAAAAGAAGTAAGTCTGGTGGAAAGTGTTCGAAGGGAAGAGCGTGACAGGCTTGAGGAAAAAAGGGCTTCCCGTCGAGAAGTTATTAAGGAACAAAACAGTGCCGACGATGAAGACTTTAAAGAAAAGATAAAAATAAAGGATATTGATGATCCTTATCTTGAAGAAAGTATCTATATACTTATAGATCTAGCTAGTGGTAAGATAGGCTAAGTTTTTAGAAATTATATTTAAGTTATTAGGGGAGCCTCAAACAGGTTTCCCTTTTTTATTGCTCAGCGTAAAAAATGCGCTTGACGCGTTCTCTTACTCCTGTTAATATTTCATAGGGGATTGTATTGATGGCTGTTGCCAAACGTTCTACCGGCATATTTGGGCCAAATATTTCCACCTCATCTCCTTCATTAGCAGGTATGCCGTCAAGGTCTATCATACACATATCCATACAAACATTTCCTATAATGGGTGCCTCCTGCCCATTCACGAAAACTTTGCCAGTCCCCTGACTGAAAGCTCTGCTAAAGCCATCCGCGTAGCCTATGGCTATGGTGCCTATTCGTTTTTCCTTGTGTAATTTTCCTGCCCTGCCATAACCAATCGTTTCCGATGCCGAAAGGGTTTTAATCTGCGTAATGGACGTTAACAGTCGAGATGCTGGCAAAAGTGCTGAATTGCTATTACTGTAGCTGCCATACAGCCCTATGCCGAGTCGTACCATGTCCATCTGGGCATGCGGAAATCTTTTAATGCCGGAAGTGTTCAGTATATGTCTTGTGGGAGAGTAACCCAATTGGGAAGCAAGCTTATCAGCATAATTATTGAAAGCAGCTATCTGCATGCGTGTAAATGCATCATGATCTGCATCGTCAGCAGCGGCCAGATGGCTAAAAACAGAACTTACCTTAATTTGGTCCTTAAACGCTGCCAGAATACTGCTGCAGGCATCGAAGTCATCGCTGGCAAACCCTAATCGATGCATACCTGTATCTATTTTTAAGTGGATGTTAAAGTGCTGTTCAGGATGCAACTGAAGATACATTGTCAGCTTTTCTAAGATAGCGATACTGTAAATTTCCGGCTCCAGTTGAAATTGATACAGTCTGGCAAAACTATCCGCAGCAGGATTCATGATCATCATTGGCAGAGATACCCCCTGACTTCTCAGCATTACGCCTTCATCTATATAAGCAAGACCCAAATAATCAATTTGGTGGTAGCTGAGAAAGGCAGCTATTTCTGAGGCGCCTGCACCATAGGCAAATGCTTTGAGCATTACCATTAGTTTTGTGCCAGGGTTCAATTGTCTTCGAAAGTAATTAAGATTATGAATTAACGCATCCAGGTTAATCTCCAGCCTGGTGCCATGCGCCTTTAACTCCAGCACTTTGGAAATTTGTTCAAAGCGAAAGCTGCGAGCGCCTTTTAATAAAATCAGTTCTTTATGATGCTTATCGGCTTTGAAAGCTGCTAGGAATGCAGAAGTATGCTCATAAAAGCTGGCAGAGTGCTCTCGGAATAGAGCTTTATTATTTAACAATTCAGCTCCAATACCAATGAATTTGTTGATTTTGTAGTCAGTTAACCACTGACTTACTTTTGCACACCAATCCGCAGGTGGTAAGCCACTTTGCGCCACATCAGACAAGATCAAGGTGCGACTTAAGGTTTGAGGTTGTGCATTCAGCGCATTCAGTGCCATATGAAGCCCTCCAAGATCGTTTGAGTAGGAGTCGTCCAGCACATAGCATTCGTTAATGCCCTGTTTCAGTTCCAGCCGCATTGAAACCTCCTTCAATAACAATATTTCTGATTGAAGTGAATGAATATCAAGGTTTTGGTGCAATGCAAAATTGACACAATGCATGCAGTTTTCCAGTGATGCCTCATCGATGAATGGCACTTCGATTGCCAATAATTTTGTGTTATGCCGCAAATGAAGTGTGGTTTTCCCTTTATAGGCTGTCTTTTTGAGGACTTGAACATGGGCGTTATCATCAGGCTGGTCGGTCCAGTTGATGAATTCTTTGTTTGGGTAGGTCGCTTGCAGTTTTTCCCACAATGCCCGCTGAGAACTACATGCATAAATGACCTTTGCCTTTTTAGCAAGGAGTATTTTCTCATTTATATGCGATGTGGCATCCGCAAAATTTTCAGCATGTGCCAGGCCAACATTCGTAAATAATACTGCATCAGGACAAACCATTTTAAGATGATACTGCATTTCCCCTGGTTTGGATATGCCCGCCTCAATAAGTGCAGTACGTGCATGCATCTGCAGCTGGCATAGAGCAAGAGCAACACCTAATTGTGAGTTATAACTTTTAGGGCTTTTGTAGACGGTCTCTCGGGCATTTAAAAGCTGGAATAGCCATTCTTTCACAATAGTTTTTCCGTTGCTTCCTGTGATAGCTACTAAACTGCCTTTGTATTGTTTTCTATGCCATGCAGCCAGCAATTGCAAAGCTTCCAGGGGTGAGGCTACCTTTAAAATGTTGGCTTTGCCAGGTAAATTGACTATGCTCCCTGAGGGTATCACAAACTGTCTTACTCCCAGTGTATATGCTGCTGAGACGAAGTTTTCCCCTTGAAAATTTGGGCCACCCAGTGCCCAGAAAACAGCCGCAGCGTTTGATGACAACACCAGTTTCCTGGTGTCGGTGATAATAGTTTTGATAGAGCTTTCCGGAAAGTCCAACCGTTCGAATGTACCTTTGCAAATAGCCTGCAATGAAGCAAATAACGGTATATTGGTCGGATTAGAGAAGTCGGCTGCCATTTTCAACGGGGAAATCTGGAGATAATAAGACGATGTTGTCGTGATTACCAGTCACCCCTGTAACCAGTACTTCCGACATAAAATTGGCAATCTGCTTAACTGGAAAATTACAAGCGCATAAAACTTGCTTTCCGATTAATTCATCGATATTGTAAAGCCCTGTAATCTGTGCACTACTCTTTTTTATTCCAAGTTCTCCCAAGTCAATAAGCAACTGGTACGCAGGTTTTCTGGCTGCGGCAAATGCTTTCGCTTCCACGATTGTGCCTATCCTTAAGTCGACATTAGAGAAATCTTCCCAACTGATGCTTTTGGTCATATGTAATGTAATTGTTATACGCTTTCTAGCAATGAGCGAAATACAACATATTTATTTCTAAATTTTTCCTTATGCTCTTCCTGCAGTGCAGCCGCATAGCGTTGCTGGTAAATTTCTATTTCATCCATAGAGTCGGCGAAGTATTGAATGGAGTAAGTAATTCCAGCGTCATCATTTGCGTGCAAAAGCTTATACACCTTGTTGCCTTTGAACATACCGGTGGCGAGAATATCTGGAATGTGCTTGTTTTTCATCCAACTTAACCACTCTTCTTCAACAGTTTTATCAATACTAATGGTAATATTATAGAGGATCATGCCTTGTTTATGAGCGTAAATTAAACAAAATTTGAAATTAATCTTTTTAACAGACTACTTGGTAGATATTTTCGTAATTATTATCAATTTTAAAATAATTATTTTAGTTTAAAAATTGTGGTTGAGAAATTAAACAAAACACAGTGGTTTGCAGTATCTTTCTTAATACTTACCCATATTGCAGGGCTTATTGGTTTGCAACATGCAGAGTATTCTGAGATATTCCGAAGGCTTACTGCCACTAACCTGTTAGTAACGGGTATAATTTTATTCTTATTTCATGATGATTGGAATGCTGAA
>JBGSXH010000775.1:0-2021 GCA_041751515.1 Cyclobacteriaceae bacterium
AACCCGCCCTGTTTTCCTCAATGGAAGTCTGTATTTCAACGATATGATTGATGGAAAGAAAGCCTTGTTTTTTCACCGTCTGAAAACCCCAACGCAAAGCTTCTGCATAATTGTGCACTTCCTTACTGGCAAGGGTTTTAAAATTTTTGGTCAAAAAATCAGACTGAAACAACTCATCATGTGTGGTGATGATATTTTCAATAGCTGAGCTGTCCTTGGCTTCCTGCAGCGAGAGCGTATTGATTAATATACTCTCATTGGGAATACTCAAAGCAGTCCCCTTCATTTCGGCCAAGGCACTGCGCGCTGTGGCTGCTTTTTTTAGAATCGCTTTGGTTTCGATGTCGCGAGCCAAAGGAAGACGTGGTATTTTGTAATTGCTCATGCTGTTATTGTTAAACCGTTCTTGTGCCCTTCAGAAAATTCCTTTTAAAGCTTTTGACTTTCATTGTGCTTTGCATTGCTTCTAATAACTCTTCTAATAATTCTTCTAATAACTTCTA
Organism: Cyclobacteriaceae bacterium; assembly: GCA_041751515.1. Lineage (GTDB taxonomy): Bacteria > Bacteroidota > Bacteroidia > Cytophagales > Cyclobacteriaceae > JBGSXH01. Next base: position 504 of record JBGSXH010000775.1, read on the forward strand.
ATTCTTCTAATAACTTTTCTAATAACTTCCCATGTCATCTTAAGTCTTATAATAGCTCTTCTAATAACTCTTCTAATTACTCCTGCTTTATGAGAACCCAAATCGGACTTTTGAATGAGCCAATATTTTGTATCCTCTCTTTCTTCCTTAATTCCGCTAACAGATTGTTTATCTTCACCTTTTTCTGCTTATCGGTCATCCATTCGGGTAGCTTATTCCACAACAACTCGTCTACATCACTTCTTTCTAAACTAGTATGCTCTCTAATTGCCTTTTCTATCAAATCCAGATAGTATCTCTTGTCAAAAGCCTTGTTTTTTGAATAAGTTGCTTTTTGACCCGTTTTCTCAGCAACTTTTATCCCTATATAGTAATTGGGTTTTCTGCCCTCTATGAGTCTTTTACCTCTTAAGTGCTTTTCTTCATACGCTGTCAAAACTTGTTTCTTTTGTACTTTATCCAGCATGATGATTTCCTCCAGGGTTAAATCTCTTTTCTTTGCCAGCAAACGGGCATACTGCATATCAAGAATTTTTCCTGAAATATTGACTTTAACCCTACCTTCTGAAAGGTCGTAGTCAGGCATTGGAAAATAACGTTCCCGCTGAAAATTAAAAATCTTTTTTATCCCGCCGCCAGCCGTGTCGACCATTTTTAAGTTAAACATTGCTGCTGCCAAAAAGCGATTTCGGTAATGCTCCTCTGGAGCATCCTCTTTCACTACTTTTTCAACGCTACCTGGAATGAAAGATCCCAAATTAGTAAAAATCAACTGGTCCTCCATTTCCACCACATTGATACGACCATGCTTGGTGTAATCCTGATGTGCAATGCAATTGTTTAACGCCTCACGAATGGAATAGGGTTCGTATTGATTTATTTCGTCTGGAAATAGCGTCCCTTCTTTAATATAGCGATATTTCAGGTTCCGGATTTTACCATATACCTTATCTACAGCCAAAAGCATGGGGCATCCAAAAATTGCATAGTCCTTATCGTTTCCATGGTCGCCTTTTAATAACCAACGAACTTTTGCTTCCGCTGGACTGATAAAATGTTCAGATTCCTCCTTTCCTAAAAGAATGATTGCTGTTCGCGTAATTTTCCCTTTAATAGTAACTTTTGCTTTATTCAAAAAGGTAATATCATCCCAGGAATCTACTTCAGCTGTCTTCTCGGGAAACTTATTTTTAAAATTCTTGCGGGCTAATGCGATGGCATCTTCGTCCAAATCAACAATTCTGGCATCAGGAACGATAGCAGCACTCCAATCTTCAGTAGTAGCCTGAGCTCGAATTCGCTCAATTTCTTCCAAATTCAAAGGCGATAATTCCTCATCATCCCTGCCGTAATAATGTCCATCAAAAGCAATAGGAAAACCCTTAGGAGCCGCCGGAATTTGGAACATTACTACCCTCCCTTCGGGTTCTTTTAACTCATGAATTTCAATAAATGTGATTCGATTGGTGGTTTTGTTGGCAATTTCACTTTTCAAACTGTCTAAATCTTTTCGTTTGG
>JBGSXH010000776.1:0-2999 GCA_041751515.1 Cyclobacteriaceae bacterium
TTATGAAAATTTTACTAAAAGCTATAGTTTTTATGATAATGCCCTTAAGGCTTATACAAATCTCGTGGGTCAGTATAGTACTTTCAAAGACCTGATCTTACTATATGATGAAGACATGGAAGCGAGTTTTCAGAAAATTGCGTCTGATTATCATCAGGCGATCAAGCATTTTGCTGATTACCGGTCACAACTTGGGAACTACCCCATTCCCTATAATCAACAGTTGAAGATAAAAAAGCTGGAGACATATAGGCTGGATGGACTTGCTTCGGAAATCAACTTTCTCTTACCAGAAATAGAAGTTTGGGACTATGCCAACTGGGTAGATGAAACCCGAAAATACATTCAGATCAATATTGATCAGCTACGCAAGTCGCTTTTAGCAGAGGATAACCGGGTAAATAAGGTGTTAGCTAATGTAAACGCAGATATTGCAGCTGACAAGTTTGTACCGATGGAAATTTCCAAAGAAGTAATGTTTACCCTTCGGAAATTTGATCTCAATTCTGTTATTGAACCTTTACTTCTTTACAAACAGGCTAAGCATGAACTATTATTTCAAGATGCGCTAAACTTGCAACTGGAAGAAAACCCATCTATAGAAGCTGCCCGAAAGTTATATCTCTATAGTCAATCGATAACCAAAATCAGACATGCAGATACTTTGCTTGCTAGGATCAATAACCGAAATACAGATGAAACCCATATCAAATACCCTGACTTTTTAACAAAACAGTATAATGGTAAAACGGGTATTCGTTCGTTTGTGACAGCAGAGCAGCAAAAGACAAAGCAGGATTTTTTGTATTATACTGGCTCCATTCGGGATATCATTCTTTCTCGATATAGTCCTCAACAGTCCACTGCTGGTACTTTGGTTTATCGACGGCTCAAAATACCTTCGGGTATAGCTGACTCGATTCCTGATGAAATAGCTATAAATGAGATGTTTACAACACATAAGCTGGTCAATTTTGATAATTCCGCTTATTTAGCCGGTCTGAAACGAGACGATAAAACTAATTTAATTATCACCTATTTGGCGGGTGTAACGGCTGACGGTAAGGTTGCTTGGTATAAGGAATATATGCTGGAATATGACAGTGGAAAGGTAGATTCACACGTCTATGCCGCTTTGCTACAGGCTGTGCCAGGGGGTTGTGCCCTGTTTTTGCATGGCAAACAAGCGGAAACATCCGAAACATTCAATCAATTTGTTTTTGTGGATGAAGGAGGAGAAGATCGTGTAAAAGTCCGGTTATTACAGACGGATTACCCCATTATCAGCAACTACAGCGATAGAAATAGTACCCTACAGGTGGGTTTCAAAGGGTTTAACCCTCGTTCTGGTATTCAACTCAATAGCAAACTGACTTTTGTAGCATTTAATCTCGCAGGAGATATGCTGTGGCAGCAGCAAATGGAATATAAAGGTGACGTTTTTGCCGTTAATACGGTACTAGACGGATACTTGATTATGGGTAATTATAATGCCATGAAGGATCCGGACGGAAAGCTGCGCCGCATAAAAGGCACTTTTAATGATAGCAATGTTTTCATTTGGAAATTGAACAATGATGGAAAAACGGAGAATTTTTTAGCTATTGAAGCTGAAAATCCATTTTATGGAAGTTTGAGTTACCGCGTGACCGATGACTGCATCAATGTCTTTGGAATGCAAGGTAGTTATAGTGAAAATCGCAAACTGACAGAGCTCAATTTAGCTTTTCACATCATGATAAATCGAAACTTGGAAGTTCTCTATAACTCATTTTCCACGCTTTAGGTATGAACTAGCGGCACCAAGCATAGCTGTAATTAATGTGGTAGCTACTGAAGTAATGATTTTGCCAGTAATGGGGTCAATAGACTTATTGGAAGGTGCAACTGTTGCTTCTGGTTTTGTATCTTTCTCATCTGTATCGGCTTCCCTTTTTGGGGAGAGTAATTTAAAAGAGGTATAGCCCGCAATCAAAACTACAGCGACAATTCCGGTTACTTTTAAAAAGGAAATCAAGGCTTGCTGTGCTTCTTCCGAAGTTTGTTCCAACTCTTCTCTCAGCTCATCCTCTGCATTTTTTAGTGCTTCTTTTTTTTGATAGTAGCTCTTTGAATGTGATTTTTTACTCATCGTCTTCAGTGATTGTTAAAATCAATACTTCCAGTTTTTTCTGTAGATAGCCGGTTTTGAGCATGATCAAAACCACAATAATTTTAAGCAGGATGATACCGCCAACAATTAGATAGCCAGCATAAGCTACCCCTATCAATTCATTGAGGTATGCTGCGATGGCAAACCCTATAAAAAAGGCAAGGAAAAAAATCAATAAAGAAAGAAAGAATGCAACAATCAGGTAGGAGGCAGTTTTGGCCACCTTACCCATAATTTCAAGCTTAAACTGTTCGCCCTTTAGTCGGGCATAGTCTGTGAGCTTGTCTAAAAGTTTATTGATCGAAAAGAATTTGCCAGCCACTATTGAAAAATATTTATTTCTCTTAAAATTAAGAGGAATATACTACTCTTGCAAACTTGTGATGTGAATAGGGGAAGATGGGGTGATCATTTCCTTCTTTTGCAAATAGCTTTCACGATCGGTTTTCGTGCTAAAGTATATCAATACAAAAGGAATCAGGAAAAACATCAACAGGATATACAAAAAACCAATCAACCGGTTTCTTAGGGTAAATAGACCTAATTTATCCGCTAGAAAAACAGTAAACTTTTCGAATATGGGGATGTGTAAGAAAACCAAAGCCCCAAATAAATTGAATAGGAAATGCGCAACAGCCAGACTCATAGCTGCTTCCGATTTAAAAATGGCTGCCAAAATTGCTGTGATCGTGGTGCCCAAATTGGCACCTATAATGAAGTGGAATGCCCGATTAAGGCCAATTTTTCCTGTAGCAACCAATGGAACGACAAGAGAAGTAGTAAGAGAACTAGATTGAACAACAGAAGTAATTAACAAGCCCCATCCAAAGGTTTTGTATTTACGGCT
>JBGSXH010000777.1:0-6625 GCA_041751515.1 Cyclobacteriaceae bacterium
GCAGGCGGACAATAAGGTGATAGACAGGTACTTAAGTGGTGAATAGTTAAGGTGTAACATATTATTTGGGTTTAGTAAAAAATACGTGTTGAAGAGGAATTGATCACACAGCTGGTAGTCACCCAAAGTCTAAAATGATACAGGAGAGCGTATCATGTTGCTTAAAAAATCTGGCGCAATAACAAGTACTTTAAAGAAAGAACTTGCTATCATGTGACTAAAAAATACCAAGCTGTGTGTCGTATTCCTAGCTTGATTGTTATGTAAATATGCCCTATTAAAAAGGATGGATCAAGGAATTAAACATGGTAAAAGTAACAGTGGAATTGGTGTTATTTTGGCTGTGAAAACATTAGAAACGTCATTAAATTAACTTATAAGCCTATATTGCTCTAATAATGCTGGCTAAAAGTAACATTTGGTTTTCCACTATTTTTAAATTTTGGTAAAAACACCAGGCAGAAATCGAGCAAATCTATGACGAAATTCAATGTTTTACAGCGTTAAAATGGCAAAGATCCTTTTATGGAGGCACTGTTTTTTAAAGGACATCTCGAGGCGCCGGGCTATCACTATGGCCAGCATGCTGCTATTCGACGGAAATGCACAAAAAAAGGGGGAGCTACCTAATCATTAGTAGCTCCCCCTGTAAAATAACAGACGAGTCAAACGGGTCAATGCACTACTTCCAGCGCCAATCTCCCTGAAGTCTTAGCTTTTCTTCCAAACCCTGGTCCGCAAGAAATCTCCGGGTAGCTTTATCGCTCAATTTACCAGCAGGTAGTTTATTCACGTTAGCCAGACGGTACAGCATCATGGACGTAAAGCGTACTGTATTTTCCATATGGTAAGCATCGGCCAAATCAAAATCATCACAATCGGCGTGGTAGCAATCATAAATTTCCGGATTCAAGTTGCTCACTAGTGAAGCCACAGGAATCCCCTCCAACATAAATGGTTGATGATCAGAATGTAAGCCTGCAGTATTCCTGTTTTCATTACGAAAAACGGTATCGATGGCATGAATTTCTTCCCCAATCTTATCAAAAAACTTTAGTGTTTCTTCGCGTCCGGCCGCGTTAAATCCGGTAGGATTGCCTGCCATATCCAGGTTAATCATATATTTTATTCTTTCCAGTGTACCGCGTTCCTTGCGGTCATTAATAAAAGCTTTCGAGCCCAGTAAGCCCTGTTCTTCCCCCATGAACATGATAAACTTAATTGTTCTGTCCGGTTGCAACTCCAGGCTTCTGAAGGTTCTGGCAATGTCAATGATAGAAAATACACCAATGCCATTATCAATAGCGCCTGTTGCCAGGTCCCAGGAATCAAGATGCCCGCCTATAATAATCTCTTCTTTATTTTTGCTTTTCCCCGGTAAAGTGGCCACAACATTCCTGGCTTTTACCACATTGCTTTCATTCTCCATTATAATATGAGCTTCCAACTTTTGCTCCTTCAACTTATCTTTCAATGCCATACCATCTTCATAGCCGATACAAATGGCAGGAATGTCAATAAGTTGTCCTGTTACTGACGCGGTACCTGTGAGCAGTACCCCACCCGGCACCTGATTGATGAAGATGATGCCACTCGCACCAAATTTTCGCGCCAAAGCAGTTTTTTCAGAGCGATGCAGGTTTTTTTTACCTTCACTATCCGGCAAAAGGCTTATGTAAACCAATGCTATTTTCCCCTTTACTTTACCAGCGTTTGCTTCGTAGTCATTTTCTAAACCGTTGCCCAGGTCAACAATGGTTTCTTTCAAATCAGCCTTCACTGGCGAATGCGCAAGGCTTACTGTGGGTATATCGTTGCTGTCCTTGCCATCAATCACTGTTAAAGTAAGCGATTTCCTTTGCCAGGCTTCAACAGTAAAAGGCTGATACTCCACCTCATCGAATCCGAAGCTCTGAAACATTTCGAACATAAACGTTTCCGCCTGGCTACCATTTTCAGACCCTGTCAAGCGATGTCCGATGGTGCTGGTTGCCTCACCCAGTAGCTTATACGCCTCAGTATTATTGAGCACCTCATTGTTGATTGTGATCAAATCTTCCTGATTTATACTTTTTTCTTCTTGTTTACAAGCGGGCAGGACAGCTCCGGTAAGTGCCAGAGACAATACTAAGTAAATTTTCTTCATAAATTTTTAGGCTGAAATTTTATCCAAAGTATAGAATTTTCTGTTGATTAGAAACTTTTATTCCTGGAGCGCAGCCAAAACTGTAGGTGATGGACAGTATATGTTTTAAATGTTTTGTGGGTGCCCTTCCGCTGCGCTGCAGGTCAGGCTATCACTGCAAGTCCTCGGCCGGATGAGCCCTGGCAGGCACAATAAACTCACTACTTCATGGTGCACCGCCGGTTTCGTAGCTGAGCAACCCGGCCTGTGGGCTTTCCGTTCTATCCTTCACCCGGGGAGACCACCGATTGAGTATGTCATCAATTCTACTCAAAGCAGCTTTGAGTAAATACCAAAAAAAGCCTCAACAATTTACATTGCTGAGGCTTTTCTGATGTAGAGTAAAGTATAACTATATATTGGTTAAGAACTATCTTAGTTAAGAATTGTCATTAAACTCCTTCAGCTTCCACTGATTGTATTTCTGGTAACATTCTTTTCAACAAGTTTTCAATACCCGCTTTAAGAGTAATGGTAGAACTTGGGCATCCGCTGCAGCTTCCTTGCAACAATACTTTTACGACACCATCCTGGTAAGAATGGAAAGATATAGCACCACCATCAGATTCAACTGCCGGCTTTACATATTCATCCAAAATATCAATGATTTGCTTATCAATATCTGAATGCTCGGTTTTTACCTGCTCTTCCGTAATGGCTTGTTTCATGGCCATAATATCGATAACCGGTTGCCCGGACTCTAAATAAGAAAGAATAATGTTTTTCAGCTCAGGCTTTATTTCGTCCCAGTCAGCATCTTCTTTTTTTGTAACAGTGACAAAGTTACTCATATAGAAAACCCTGTCTACATAAGCCAAAGTCAGCAGTTGCTTGGCTAGGGGTGCATTTTCCGCACTGACCATGTCAGGAAAATCAAAACTTTCACCTTCAGGCACCAACATGAAGTTGGCCACAAACTTTAATGAATTCGGGTTTGGGTTCGCCTCCATGTAAAGTGTGACGTGGCGTTGTTGGGTATTGTCTTTATTAATAGTACTCATAATAATGTCAGTTTGGTTTTAAAACACCAGTATAAAATTTTAGTTCTCTTCTGCTAAAGAATATTCCGGTCGTACTTTTCAGGCAAAGCATTTTCTGAGCTTGCTACTAATGTTGCTACAGTAGCATCTCCGGTGACATTCACGACAGTTCGGCCCATGTCCAGGATTCTGTCTACCGGAAATATAATGGCCACCCAACTAGGGTCAAGTCCTACGGACTCCAGCACAATAATCATCATCACGAGGCCTGCACTGGGTACTGCCGCAGAGCCAATTGAAGCCAAGGAGGCAGTAAGCACAATCGTCAGTTGCTGACCGAGCGTTAGGTCAACCATGTGAAACTGAGCAAGAAAGACCACTGCGATGGCCTGGTAAAGACTGGTGCCATCCATATTAATGGTCGCACCAATGGGGAGTACAAAACTGGTAATTTCCTTGGGTACTTTTAAATTATCATTGACACATTCCATGGTAACAGGAAGCGTAGCAACGCTGGAGCTGGTAGAAAATGCCAGCATTTGGGCCGGGCCAAGACCTTTGAAAAAGCTGCCATAGCTTCTTTTGGTAAATATCATTACAATCACCGGATAGATTATAAAAATAAGCAATGCAAGGCCGGCTACAACAGTAAGGCTGTACCACGCCAGCCCCTTAAATATTTCCACCACATTAGCCGGATTATCACCCGCCATTTCAGATATTTTTCCTGCCAGTAAGGCAAATACAAAGAAGGGTGCACCTTTCATGATAATGTCTACCATCTTCAGAAATACATCATTCATTCCATCAATAAATGACATGATGCCAGTCGTATTTTCCCTAGGGACCAGGAGCACCGTTACACCGAAGAAAATGGAAAAAACGATGACTTGTAGCATAAGGCTATTATCAGTCAGCGAGGCAAAAACATTGCTGGGTACCATATCTACCAAAAACTGCAATGGACTACTCTCATCTAATTGCTCTGTGGCAATCACCTCCGGTTCGGACATTTCACTGTCTTCGGTCACGCTGCCGTCCAGCTCACTTTCACTGAATAATTGCTTGTCGTCCATCAGTTCTATGCCATCGCGTTGACTTACAAAGGCCTCATAGCTTCTACGGTTATCCATTCGTTGACCATCATCTATAAAGGTGCCTGGCTTTAATGTATTGACCAAAAGCAGGCCCAGACCAACGGCAAGGACAGTACTTCCGAGGTAAAAAGAAATGGTTTTGAGTCCCAGTCTCCCCAGTTTGGTTACGTCACTCAGACCGGTGATGCCTTTAATGATAGAAAACAATACCAGGGGAACAGCAATTAGCTTTAAAGAATTGATGAATATTTCACCGAAAGGGTCAATCCAGTTGAGTGTAAACTGGCTCCATCCCAAAGCGCTCGACACGAACGCCCAAACTACTCCTAATGCAAGACCGATGATGATCTGCCAATGTAAAGCTAAATTCTTCATGGGCTTAATTTAAATAAGCTTGCTGATTTTTTGACGTAAATATAAGTCTGCAATTACCAATGCTGCCATGGCCTCAACGATAGGAACAGCTCTGGGCACTACGCATGGGTCGTGGCGTCCTTTCCCTTGTACGGTTACTTTTTCGCCATGCTCATCGAGCGACTCTTGGTCCTGCATGATGGTGGCAACGGGTTTAAAGGCTGTTTTGAAATAGATAGTTTCCCCATTGGAAATGCCACCCTGAACTCCGCCACTATGGTTGGTCTTGGTTTTAATGGTATCGCCCTCTTTATAGAAAGCATCATTATGCTGTGAGCCGCGCATAGTACTTCCGGCAAAGCCACTGCCGTATTCAAAGCCTTTTACAGCATTAATGCTTAACATTGCCTGGCCTAGTAAAGCATGTAATTTGTCAAATACCGGTTCGCCGAGGCCTGTGGGCACGCCAGTAATAACGGCGCTGACAATACCTCCGACAGTATCCCGCTCTTTGCGAATATTATCAATATAGGCTTCCATTTTTGCAGCCATGGCTTCATCCGGACACCGGACGATATTGTTGTCCGTCAAAGTAAAATCCAATGCGGTATAGGGTGTTTCTAAGCTGAGCTCGCCTACGGCAGAAACGTAGGCATGTACTTGAATGCCCAGTGTTGCCAATAATTGCTTGGCAATAGCGCCTGCTGCTACGCGGGCAGCAGTTTCCCTGGCAGAGCTTCTGCCACCGCCGCGATAATCTCGAATGCCATATTTTTGCTGATAGGTATAATCGGCATGGGAAGGCCGATAAGTAGTAGCAATATGGCTGTAATCTTTACTGCGGGCATCTGCATTGGGAATATAAAGGGAAATGGGCGTTCCGGTGGTGGTGTTTTCAAAGACGCCGGACTGTACCTGTACAGTGTCTGACTCTTGTCTTTGGGTCGTAATCCTCGATTGTCCGGGTTTTCTTCTGTCCAGTTCTTTCTGCACTACTTCCATGTCCAGGGAAAGCCCGGCAGGGCAACCATCAATGATTACGCCTATGCCTGTCCCATGTGACTCTCCAAAAGTGGTGATCTTGAATATTTTTCCGAAACTGTTACTCATGGTTTTTTCTTAAACAATACAACGGCCGAAACTGCTAAAAGACTCAGCAATAAAATATTACTAGCCATTTTAGCCCAGTCAATGCCATTATAACGTCTTAAACTATTTGGCTCCGACGCGATCACATCGTAGAATGAACCCAGGTCATACGCCTGAATATTCAGGTTGCGCTGGCTTTCCCCTTCTACCAAAAGCGTCGTTGTAGGGCGCAAGGTATCATAATTTTGTTTATCAAGACTAAAATATATCCAGTTAAAATAATCTTGCATTTTAAACGTACCCGGCTCTTTAGGTATGGCCAGATAAGAAAAAGTCTTATAACCAGTAACGCGGTTGTTAGCCCTGCTGATATCCTGCTGAACACTTGGGTCATAGATATCAAAATTATCAGACTTTCTTACCAATGGGTTTTGAATGGCGGTGATGTTTCCGGAGCCTGATATCTTGAGTTTATAACTAAAGCTTTCACCTGTGTTGAAGGCCTCTTTGTCAAGGCTTTCTGATAATGTATACCTGCCCACAGCTACCTGCTCCCGGAGAGGATGAGGTGGCAGTGCCTTTACCTTTACAGTTTTAGGGCTCGTCCAATAAGTTTTGAAGGTTTCCTCCCTGCGTGGGCCAAAAAAACTTGGGTTTTTGGCGACTTTGTATTTTATCATTTCCAACCCTACAGAGGGAAACTCCAATGGTTTTTCGCTGATAGGAAACAAGGTAGCCTGATGGATCTTGTATTGTTTATAGGGTTTATTGTTAAGGGTAGTCTGTTCGGGAACAATACTTTCTATTCTGAAATTTTCCTCCCAGGCATGTTCGGGCCTTATTTTCTTGAGAATTTCTGATAGCTGGCGACCAAGATCATGGAAGTCGAGGGGTGCCTGGTTATCATCGGCAACATAGAA
>JBGSXH010000778.1:0-2276 GCA_041751515.1 Cyclobacteriaceae bacterium
CTTTTGGGAAAGTTGGATTTGCAGGGAAGCATCAATTTCGTGATAAAATTCCTGAAATGTAAGCAAGCCGACCTTTTCAGTACCATGTTCCTGCAATAATGCAGGAAGATTGCCAAGGTACAGTTGCTTTCGCGGTGCATAGTGACTTTGTAGCATTCCTGGCGCCTGAGGATTAGAAGTGGAATGGGAAAGCAGAGTTACTTCGCCAACCAATTCCTGAACCAACTCCAAAGACATGCCCCCCAGCCGGTAAACGATAGGTTTAGCCGATTCAAAACTGATGATAGTCGACTCCACTCCCACCTGGCACCGACCTCCGTCCAGAATATAAGGAATATCGCTTCCAAGCTGGTCTGCTACATGTTGGGGATTGGTAGGGCTAATATATCCAAAAGGATTGGCACTGGGCGCTGCCAATGGAAAGTCGAGCATCTTCAACAATGACAAGGAGACCGGGTGATTGGGAATACGCACGGCCACCGTGTTGAGTCCGGAAGACACAAGATCAGGAATGCGCTCATTTTTCGGAAGGATAATGGTCAGAGGCCCGGGCCAGCATTGCGCCGCCAGCTCCGAGGCTGCTTGCGGTATTTTGCTGGTAAAAGCTGCAATTTTGTCCAGCGAGTCGGAATGGACAATCAGCGGATCGAAACTTGGCCGTCGCTTGACAGCAAAAATCTGAGCTACGGCTGCCGTATTATAAGCATTTCCAGCTAAACCATACACGGTTTCAGTAGGAATAGCTACCAGCTCCCCACCTAAAAGTAGTTCCTTAGCGCGCTGTAAATCAGTACCAATGATGGCCATCTGTTATGAAGATATTGAGTAAAGTATGGGATTACATGCAAATGTACAATTTTATGCACTAAGAAAATCCCCGAAGGAAACGAAACTTTTAACTTGCATCTTACTATATCGCAAACTTATGAGCAGAAAAACCCGAAACATCCTGAAATCTTTAGCAATTCTACTGGTGTTATTAGCTGTCCTAATGCAATTGCAGGTCATCATTGTTCCAGCTATCAGCATTTATAAATTCTGGATGGTCATCGCTGCATTTGCTACAGTGCTATTGGTCAGTAAATAAGATTCATTCACAACCATTATCATCTGCTGCCGCCTGCGCTTCGGGATGACCGAGGCCTGCGGCCTTTTTAAGGTAGTCACAACCTTCTTCATTTTGACCGAGCGATATTTTGGTTAGTCCTCCCCAGAACAAAGCCTGGCTATTTTCAGCATCCTGGGCCAATACCTGCTCAAAGGCCGTATTGGCTTCTTCGGCTTTGTCCACCATCATGGCAGCTCTGCCCAAATTAAACTGAGCCTGCGCATCGTTGGCATCCATTTGCACTGCAAAGGAAAAATCATCATAAGCCTGCTCGTACTGGTCGAGTACATACAGTACAAACCCTCTGTTATTATAGATATCCTTAACATTCGCTTTTATTTGCTGCGCGCTATTATAGTCTACCAATGCCCCCTGATAATCCTCCAGCTCTCTTTTGGCATTACCACGGTTATAAAATGCTGTGTACTGAGTACTGTCTCTGGTGAGCGCATTTGAATAATCTGATATCGCCCTGTCATACATCTCCAATTCGTAATAGGCTACCCCGCGCCCATTATATGCATCATAAGAAGGCTCCTTCTCTATGGCGCTGTTGAACTCCTGAATGGCTTCCTCATATTTTCCCGCGTCTAACAACTTGCGCCCCTGTGCTATATACTCTTCTGATGAAGGGCTACATGCTACCATTAATACCATTGACAGCACACAGTAAAGGTGCTTTATGCTCTGCTTTATCATTCCTACTGTTTTTATGATTTTCTTCCAACGCTAAGGATGTCAAAAGCCCAAAGATAAGGCAAATATAAGAGAAGATCGCATCGAACTTTAAGCAAAACACTTGAAGTCCGTATACGCTGAAATGCAATGACTTGAACAGAAAGATTATATTCTGCATATCGTAAAACAGAATCTGACAGAACAATACGTCAGCAAAAGTAGTACTTAAAAATAATATACTGCAATACAGTGGGTTAAAGGCATTTAATTGTCAAATTATTAAACTATCTATCGTTAAAATTACATCATAAGTATTTAGCAGATAGGCGTTTTTATTCCCTGGCTCAACCTGCCATATTTGAAATATCAAATCACAAAAAGCTAATCGCTTACAGAATTGAGTTCTGCCATAGTTTAGTTAAATAGTAGGTTTTGTTTAGGTGTTTAAGGTTAGTCCCGGGGGTGGTTTCCCGGGATTTTTTTTTGCCTT
>JBGSXH010000779.1:0-3072 GCA_041751515.1 Cyclobacteriaceae bacterium
AAATCTCCAATTATAAGCTGATCTACAAATTTGTACCTGGGTCTTACCGACAGATGAGCGCTATAAAAACTAAATCCATACCGACGTGTTTCCGGGTCCCATATAACCTGCTCTCCGGCATGCTTCTGCGCATTGAGGTTAAAACTAAAGCCCTGTGGTTCACTTATTCTGACTCTGGTTAGAAAACGCAAAGGATTGCCCTGATAGGGCCGACTTCCCAATGCATTGGTTTGGAAACCACGTGCAATAGGCAAGGTCACGGAAGTCCTGCTGAGTACATATCTATTCTGCGCAGTAGAAAATTGCTCTTTCAGACCGGGGCTTTCTTGCTTTATTGTGACAAAATACCGCAATAAATTGAGCTCCTTTGAAGGGAGGTCCAATGCTTGCAATTCTAATACATTGCTAAAATTGCCGTAAGTATTTCTATATGCTATAATAGCATCAATGCTGCTGAAACTCAAAAACATTAGGCTTGACAATTGTTCAAAATCGGCTTTGTTAAGATCAGTCTTTTGCCGATACCTTTGGTAATAGTAGTCGTAGATGTCGTCTGGACTGACATCTTCAGCGCCTTCATCAATAATAGATGCAATGAGTAATTCAAAGTCTATATCTTCCTCAAACTGCTGCGCTGACAGTTTAGTTGTGATAATAGTTAGCAGCACAACGAATACTAAGCTAGCGGAGCGCATGAGCCAGACTAATTTGGTAGATAGTGCCAAGCTGCCATTGTCGGCCAGCAGCGGCGTCGATCTGGAATTTTCCTGTATAAAACCCAAGCCCCATGAATGGTTGCCAGGGCGCTGCACTTATACCACTGCGAATCGCTACAGATTCAACTATAAAGTACTCAAAGCCAGCATAATATAGACTTCCAAAGGCGTTGTTACCACTTGCTGCAATGTTCAATAACAGCTGCGCGTGTGGCTGATAGCTAATGCCTGCAGAGAGAGTCACAGGCAGTGGATAGGCTTCAAATCCTCTCTGACTTATATTGTTGATTTGTGAAGAGAACCACCATTGTTCATGCAACTGAAACAAGCCATCTATGTCGAAGCTATATTGTAAGAACGATCCAAAACCACTGGCATTCAACTGATGGTAATTAAACCTAAGTCCAATTGCCCCGAAGCCGATAGCATGTGCGGCACCGAGTGTACCCTTGAATTGCCTGAAGTCAGGATTACTATTATTACTGATGCCAGCTCCAAAAGCAAAGGCATCACCGGGGTAGACGGCAGCCGCGGTATAGGTGTTCAACTCCCGAACTCCAAAAGACTGCTGCGAGCTGATGCCAATAGAAAGCTCTTCTGCTAATGCCATAGCAGCAGCGTGATTAAAAACACTAAAGTGATCCGAAATCATAAATGCTGCCCCCGCCATTCCCATTTTTCTTGCACCTTCTGCATTTTGAGCGGATACCTTTTGGCCCTTAACTGTATATATACATAAGAGTATCAGCATTATATGGCATCTGAAAAAGGTCATTTATGAATTTAGCAATAACTATATCATTAATGCAATAATAAAAGTATTTTTTTTAAGTTTATTTATCAAATTGGCTTGGTTTTCAGGTGTTTGATTTGCGACTAAATGGGTTCAATTGTTGGCGAAAATCTGTCATGAAGTTGATATCATTCCTCATTTGGCCAAAGCAGGTAAAAAAATAAAATAATTTTAGTGTTACTTTTCGAAGTCTCACGATAATAATTACAACCTAAACTTCATCATGAAGAAAATTTATCTTGTACTACTTTTTACTGTTTTTTCCGGCGGCGCTGTTCAGGCTCAGATTGATGCAGATAAAGTGCGGAACAGTTACAGCAACTTTAAGAACAAAGAGCTTTATCGCTTTGAAAAGTATACTGCAGTAGGCTTAAGTCTCAATGCATTCAACTATTTTGGAGACCTGGCTCCCAAAAACAGAATATTCAGTACCGATCTAAGGTTTACACGACCGGGTTTAGGGCTGGTGGTTGAAAGGCGCATGTCTCCCAGTTTCTCGTTGAAAAGCACTTTTACCTATGGAAGACTTCAGGGGGATGATGCAGAATCTGCGGGGTTGAATGATAATGATGCCCGCTCCAGATACCGTCGAAATCTACAATTCAGGAATGATGTACAGGAATTAGCAATCTTTGGGATGCTTGATTTGTTTAAAAATAAAGGAGATTATAGCTCCAAAGTTGTAGCAACGCCATACCTGTTCGGTGGTATTGCTGTTTTTCATCATAACCCGCAGGGCAAGGTTCCTGAAATGGACTTGTTTGGCAATCGTCCTGAGAATGCCGGGAACTGGGTAGATTTAAGGCCGCTGGGAACGGAAGGACAGCACAGCGATGATAGCGATATTCGACCCTACAGTCGCTTTCAGATAGCCATACCGGTGGGAGTGGGCATTAGAATTCGTTTAAATCATAACTTTGACTTTGCTGCAGAAATTGGATATCGCCATACCTTTACAGACTATTTGGACGATGTCGGTCAAAACTACACTGACCTCGGCGCTTTAGATACTGACCTTGCAAAAACAATGGCTGTAAGATCCTTAGAACAAAATGCAGTCGTAAGTGGAGAACCAAGACAACCTGGCATTTATCAGGCAATTTCCAATAATGCCCAAACTTATGTATCTGAAATCGATGGCAGGGAATACACGGTAGCAGCGAATAACATGCCTGGAAGTCAGAGAGGGAGTGGAGATGCAGATGTCTACCTGGTTACCAGTTTTCAGCTCACTTATATCATCGGTTCGCCACTGTTTAAAGCCAAATACAGATAGTTTTTGCATTTAAGGCACTAATTCACTAAGATAGAGTAGCAATAAGCTATCTGATGAAGTTATTCTTAAGTATAATGATTTGTACGATTCCCTGTGCTGCACCGGCACAGGATTCTTTATTTTATGCAGATGGCAGTTTAAAGGCAATAGGCCTTTTGAACGAAGATGGTGAACGTATGGGCGACTGGGAACAGTTCTACCCGGATGGTACGATTAATGCTCAATTTCATTACCAAAATGGCCTATTATCATGCATTATAAAAAAGTTTGATTTTGATGGAGAAATT
>JBGSXH010000780.1:0-2509 GCA_041751515.1 Cyclobacteriaceae bacterium
TTTGGGTAAATATTAGGTCTCCGTTAGGAAGAAAATCAATTGCCCATGGAATGCTAAGCTTTTTAGCAACTATAAATTCTTTTCCGAAATTTTCTTCTCGTTTAATATTATTTCCTAAATCAATTATTTTCAAGACCCCTGTTCTATTGAATATTGGCTCGCTTAGTGGGTCGTTAATTTCCCTCGCAAATACTCGCATAAATTTATTGCTTTCAAAAACACCATGCTTCAGGGCATATGCCTGAGAGGTAAGCTCAGTCATTCCATACTCTGAGTGAACTTCCTGAATGCCTGTAGCCTCACATAACATTTCATGCAATGCAGGCCTGATAATTTCCTCTCGCCTTCCCTTCATGCCGCCGGTTTCCATTACGATAAACTGCTGACCAAGCGCTATATTGTGGTCTGCTACAAAATCAAGCAATCCGAAGGCAACCCCTATTAACAATACCTGTTTTCCATCATTTAATTGCTGAAGTAAATCAATTTTCTTTCTCAATGATTGATGATCATATAAATAAAAACCGGAATGTTCCGATTGACTTTTATCTACAAAATACTCGCACATGGCCACGAGCGAACTCCCTTCTCTTTCTAGATAGGACGGCAAAAGGCACAGCACGTGCATATTTTCAATAGGGCAATAATGCTCCTCAAACAAGCTAGCCGAATGATGTTGATAAAATCGTTTATCGTCAAGCAAATGCCTGCTTCTTTGCTGTCCGGTAGTTCCACTACTTTCAAATATAATCTCCGGCTCCCAGTTTCCACTCTTCACTGCATGCTCTTTGAAAAAACGAATGGGCAGAAATGGAATTTGATTTATATTGTTAATTTTATCAGGACTTTTATTCAAAGACTGCACCCATGCTTTATAAATTTTGTTGTTGCCATATTGATAGCGAAATATGCTCATGGCAAGCGATTCGAAATTATTGATTGTCGCTTTTAGTAATACTGAACGTAGTAAATTGATGTTATCTTTGTTAATTTTATGTTGATCAGGCATGCGCTAGACTGCAGTTTTTCGTTATATTAAGGTAGAATAAATTTTAGATGATACAGCAAAATATTAAAATATTAATCTGCTTGGCTATCTCCAGCTTTTTTTGGTCTTGTGAAAGAGCCCCGGAACTACCCAGCAAACCCGAAATAGGCTTCGAATCCATTTCTTTCGAAGAACGGCAGGGTCAGCAAGATGTTATTCGACTCAGCATCACTTTTAAGGATAATGAAGGAGATCTTGGCCTCAATGCAAGGGAAACAGACTTCCCCTTTCATCAGAATACTTTTTACAATAGTGCCAATGGCCAGCCCGTCTATAATTTAGAAAAGTTTGGTGGTCGATTGCTCCAACTTGGAGATGCACCGGTCGCTAATGCGCCTACTCTACCACCATATGATTTTTCCAATAGCAGACCCGAAGGAGATTGTGCAAATTACCTTCTATTCCGCTCCAATACAGGCGAAGATGGCGCTGCTACCAGTATCGATACAGTGTATTATGAGCAAAATCCTAATCAATACAATATATTCGTTGATTTTTATCGAAGGAGAAGTGGTGAATGGGAATTCTATAATGCGAGAAGAGAATTATGCAGCGAATTTCACGGAAGGTTTTTTCATTTAAATACTTCTTCCGAACAAAAACCATTAGAGGGCACACTTACCTACAATATTGAATCCAATGGTTTCAGAGTGCTTTTCGGCAGGGAATCAGATACGCTTATGCTCAAAATCCGCATCAATGACAGAGCATTGAACACCAGCAATGAGATTGAAACTCCCCCCTTTGTATTGAATGACATTCGCATCAATACTAATGAAACAGAATAAATTATTGCTTTCTCCCTAAAAATAAAAAGCCGCGTATTTCGCGGCTTTTTATTTTTATCCCGTAATTATTAATTGCTTCTTTTTACCCAAGCGCATTAGTACAATGCAGGATATTTCTCCGGCATTACCTCAGCCATAAGAGCATAAACACTTTCAAAAACAGTCTCTACACTAGGCTTAGAAAAGTAATCACCATCAGAACCATATGCTGGTCTACGTGCGTTGGCAGAGATTGTTAATGGCTTAGAGTCAAGATGGAAATAGGCATTTTGTTTCTCAAGCACTTCCTGCATCATATAAGCACTGGCGCCACCAGGTACATCTTCATCAGCGAAAACCACCCTATTGGTCTTTTTCACAGAATCTATGATGCTATGATGCACATCGAATGGAAGCAGCGTCTGTACGTCTATCACTTCAACATCGATACCAATTTCGGCTAGTTTTTTTGCCGCTTCAAGGACAATCCTGCACATGGAGCCGTAAGTGACGACAGTAATATCCGTTCCCTCTCTGATTATTTCGGGAACACCAAGGGGGATAGTAAACACACCGATATTAGAAGGAATACGTTACTTTAACCGGTATCCAATCAAACATTCAATCAACAAAGCCGGCTCGTCCGATTTTAGTAAGGTATTGTAGAAACCTGCAGCCAGCACCCTATTCCGCG
>JBGSXH010000781.1:0-10082 GCA_041751515.1 Cyclobacteriaceae bacterium
AATTCGGCTACTTTCTGTTCAATTTTGTCTGAATACTCAGAAGCATCGTCCACAACCCAGATTTCCATATTGGATTGATATTGCTTAACAACACTGTCTAAAGCCTCCAATATTGTGGTAAGATTATTATAGCAAGGTATCATGACTGACCAGAAAGGCCTGTCTTCTGTTTTGCTCACTGCGGGTATGGCTGGAGGGGCAGTAGGGATACGCTGCACTGCATTCATATAGTTTTTCGCAAATTTAAATCTTTTGATTTGTTATTCGAAAACGTGGTCAGTTTTCTCAATCGTTTGACATTATCATTCAGACTTTTATTGTGTTTCAGCAAATGAATTGTAAAACCTAAAAAATATAATATGTCGAGCTCAATCTGATTGCCCTGTCTGGGTTGGAACAGTGTCTTCAGGACAAGATTTTTTCTATTATTCAACCATTTTAAATGTTTGCGGACATAGTAGGTCCACTGCCTTCGTTCTTCTTGCAGTATGCCGTTATGCTCCCTGAACACTATTTCATAGGCTAGCAACAGTGCTGAGGAAGTGCCAACGGCATAACTCATTTTTCGCACCTTTTTCCAGTCTACTCGGGCTATAGGAATTTCATGATCGTATTGAAGCGAAGACAGATAATAGATTTTGTAGCCCAATAATCTTGCCGCCTGGCAAAGTTCAACATCTCCCCCGGAAGTTAAGGCAGTGCCTTTTCTGTCACTGAGCAGACTGTTATAATCGGCTTTCTGTAGTTGTTTGTATACGTCGCTATGGATCACCATTCCTGCACCCCAGACATAGCCTTCTTTAGCGGTAATATCCCCTGCATCTTTAGCTTGCTCACCTATGGCAAAGTAATGCTCAAAAGGTATGAACCAAGGCGGTGGTGTACTGGTATACTTTCCAAAACCTTGCCCTCCAACAATGCCCAGGTTAGGAATTTGTTCGAAGGCATCATAGGCAAGTTGGCAATAATCAGCTTTCAGGTGGTTGTCATCATCACAGAAAAGCAGTCGATCGAACGTCGCGTTTTCCATGCCTGTAGTTCTTGCATACGATAAGCCTGGTCGCGGTTCCTGAATAGTTTGAAAGTGTAGATCCCGGGGCTGATCAAGATTTTGCCAAATAGCAGTAGCTGTTGTTGCGGTTCCGTCTGTGGAGGCATTGTCGATGAGCAATACTTCAATAGGAAAGCCATGGTATTGCTGTTTAGCAATATGTTCCAATGTCGGAGCAATTCGCCCTGCACTGTTGTAACAGCATATTATAATAGAGATGCCTTTCATCAATAGGGCCTTCTTAAAACTATTTTCATGTAGAATTTAAAAATCCTCAATAACCAAATGGGATTATTATGGTATAAACTTACCGCCTCTTTCAGTTGTGCCATTGCGCCGGAAGTATCGTCGTAAACGCCATAAAGATTTCGCGCTGTTTTAAAGGCATATTTTGCATAATATTCTTCGGCAGCGTGCTTGGCCGCTTTCCGATCATTTTCCGGTAAGTATTGCTGGATAATGTTGATGACCTTCCGCAGGTCTCGGATATTGGCTCCGGTACGTATCGCGGTGGAAGAAATGCCACTAATATGCTTCCGGTAATTTGCTAATACTTCGGGTTCAAAAGCTACAGGATAACGGGCTGCAATTCTCGTCCACATTTCCCAGTCTTCGCCATATTTCACACTGTGGAAGCCACCCAGGCGTTCATAAACATGCCTCCTTACCACCATGGAGGGTGTTTGGATCAGCTGTTGCCGTGAAATTTTATGCAGCCAGTTAGGAAGGATGCCCGCTTCAAATCTTTCCAGCTCTGAGTTACGCAGCAGGTTGCCCAATTCATCTAAAATGGCATGTCTGCAAAATGCAGCACCAGCCTGAGGGTAGGTCTCCATCAAGTCACCCATTTTCTTGTAAAACCCAGGTCTTATGCTGTCATCTCCATGCAGCTGGTGTATAAGATATCCCTTAGAGCGATTAAGGGAAGTTTCGAAATTTTTCAGTGAACCTACGTTCCTAGGCTGTCTGAAAAAGCCTACTCTTCCACCTCCTAGTTCCTGTACAATCTTCTCGGGATCATCTTTTGTTGAGCAATCGTCTACTACCTCAATCTGCATGAGGTCAGGTCCCGGATCCTGCATTAATACACTCTGTAGGGTTTCTCTTAGGTAATTGCCGCAATTAAAGGTGGGTATCATTACCGACCAAAGAGGTCTGTCGGTAGCATCAGGTAATGGATGGATAACTGGAGGAGACGTTGGTATAATGTGCATATAGAAATTAAGTAATGGACCCTGAATTAGATAAATTTTTCAACATCATGGTTTCAAACACATTTTTTGTCCAATTGTTAATTTCCAGCCTAGGTACAAGGTAAGGATTATTTTTTAGTGACATAGTGCTCTGCACGGTAGTACATGCGAGCTTAAATTTGGCAGTTTTCACCAGTTGGAGACTGTCACTATCATAGTCCCCAAAAGGGTATGAAAATGTTGTTATCTGCCGGTCCAATAAAGCCTCCAGGATTTTCAGACCACCAATGATTTCAATGGCCTGATCTTCAGCTGATAAGTTTTTTAGGGAATAATGATTTTGGGTATGAGCACCTAAAGTTACATGATGACTTTTGTCAATAGCTACCAACTGATCCCTGGTCATTGGAAGATCATCCTGCTTTCCGTTCCGTTGTACTCCGGCCCAGGCGTAAAGTTGATTCATATATTCTCGCAGCGCAGGCGTTGGCGCTTTGCGTAACATATGCCAAATCTCATAATAGGCCTTGTGCCTGTTGGTAGGCGGTTTGTCCCAGGGCATCCAATCGCTCGCAAATTCACTTAAGGTTTTCTCTGTAATGTGAGCATCTTCCCCCAGATTAATATAATATTTCTTATCTCCTTCCAGTGATAAGCTTTCAGGAAGGGAACTGGGTGTCAAAAATATTCTTGCCAGGTCGTCCCACCAGAACATAGTGGCGTTGTCTGTGAATGCGGTGCTGATGAAAATGGTGGCTGGTGCTTTGAATTTTTCCAAGACAGGCAAGGCATGGTAAAGATTATCTGCATAGCCGTCATCAAAAGTAAGCGCAACTGCAGGCTTTTGACCTGTAAAGTCCAGGAGGTCTTCCAAAGGCAAAATTTCACAGTGGGAGGAAAGCCATTGGATATGATCATGAAAATTTTGTGGTGATACTGCCAGTTTCCACGGGTCTGCAGCTGCGCGAATATCGACAACACGGTGATACATCAACACTGCCTTTTTTGAAGCTGAACTTTTATCTGATGTCAATAGCTTGCGCCTGATGCTTCCAAAATATTTTTCGAAAGATATCATTTGACGACTTTTAAAGTATTGACTACTTGATAAAGATCATCCTGATAATTCAGTTCTTCCGGACTCATTTCTTCTGCTGCCAACCCGTACATAGCTGCGGTTGCTACCATGACATTTCCATACGAAGCTAGTGTTAACTCCGAGGCATTGGGGAAACTTTTTGCAAATGCTTTGCGAAGCGCGCTTGCTGTGAAGTTATATTGCCATCTTTCGGACCAGGGGTCTTTAGAGATAGGGGACAAGCCCGGAACTGTTAAAAGCAACGTGCCGCCGGGTTTTAATATTCGCCCAAGCTGTACTATGGCATCTTCAAATCTATAAATGTACTGCAGCGTTTGTGTGAATATAATGCAATCGTAGAAATTGTCGGGAATATGATGCGCATTTTCAATTTCCCCGGTATAGGTGGCATTTGTATTTTCGGAATCAACGTGAAAAATATGAGCTTTTTCAACATCGTGTCCATACATTTTGGTATAAAGACTTTCGCCAATTTCCAGGACATTGCCATAAATGTCGTTGTTATGTCTCTGTAAGAATCCTTGAATATAGTACCTGTCTACAGGCATATTTCCTCTGTCATAGCCAAAATATTCGCTGATAGGCTTTACTCTTTTTAAATCTCCCCAGATAACTCCTCCCTTAGGCGGCGCGTTTCTGCCCGATAGCGACTGCGCAACCAATTGCTTTGTGATGCCAGGGAACAATCTTTTGAAAATCTTTGCTGCTTTATTTTTCATTCTATTTTTTCTGGGAGTTAGGATGACATCCGGTGCCATGCGAAATACTTGCCATAATTGCAGCAAGCCATGTTTATATTGAAAAGCCCTCAAGTTATTTTTTGCCATTTTGAAGAGTGTGTTCCCATAGTACTGCTGCCAGAAGGCAATGCCTTTTTGATAATATTGCAGGCGGGTAGCCACCTTCAAGGACTCATTTTTATGCCTTTTTAGAACAATCAGAGCATACTTCAACATTCTGGCAGGGTTTGCTGTCATATTTTCCCCATGTTTTCTATACTCAGCGATGATATGATGGTGATAAACAATCTTATAGCGGTTGGCTATTTTAAGGTATATATCGTAATCTTCACATGAAGGCAAAGCAGTATCATAGCCTCCTGCCTGCTGCAGTGCTTGCTTGCGGAACAATACAGCGCCGTGCATTGCAATAAAATTGCTAATGAGCAGGTTTTCGTATGGCTTAGCCGCTCTCTCAAAATCACACGTTTGTAGTCCGCCATAAATGACACCCTCCCCATTGATGAAACGATGGCCTCCAAATACAAAGCCCGTGTCAGGATTTAAATTCATAGTCCTGATACTATGTTCAATCGCGTCGGGGAGTAAGCGGTCATCTGCATCAAGGAACAATATAAAATCCCCCGAGGCATGTTTTAGGCCTGTATTTCTTGCAGCAGAAAGCCCGGCATTGGGTTGATAAATATAATGAGCCCAGTCAAATTCCGCGGAGACCAATGCGGTATCGTCTATGGAACCATCATCGACGATCAGGAGCTCAAAGTTGCTGTAGGTTTGTGCTTTTATACTTTGGATCGCTTCGGCAAGGTATTTTCCATGATTATAACAGGTTATAATTACGCTTATTAATGGGGTATCTGTCCTGGAATTTTTAGCAGGTAATAAATCAGTTATTTGTTCCATTTGAGTGACATCAGCCAAAAAAAATGTAATTCCATAGACTTTATTTTAGTAGTACACAGAAGATTACAGCGGGAATGTGATGATAATGCTGTATCGGACAAAAATCGCCAGATATTGAATCCGATTTTAATGTTTATACTATTTAAAGAATAAAGGTAACTCTAAGTCAATTAAAGAATGGCTTGAAAAAAATAAATGTTTAAGTGTACTTTTGTAAAAATTGCTTCTCTATTTATGTTCTTCTTTCTCTCTAAAATCTTAGCTGTTGTTATAACACCTATAACGCTAATACTGTTGCCGTTTTTCTGGGCAATGTACAAACATAGTAAAAAGTGGTTATGGATAAGTATGGTGGTGCTATTCATTTTTGGCAATAGTTTAATTGCAAATTATACCATGATGTGGTGGGAGCGACCTATGGTACCTCTGAATCAACTAGAAAAAAACTATGATATTGGTATTATTCTCACCGGAGTTACTCATAATCATTTTCCTGTCAATGATCGTGTTCACTTTACCCGAGGTGCCGACAGGGTGTTGCATCCGGTGCAGTTGTACAAGGAAGGTTATATAAAGAAAATACTGGTGACAGGTGGCTCCGGTGCTTTAATGCCCGGAGAACTTCGGGAAGCTGAAGAAATAAAGCGTGTGCTAATGCTTGCAGAAATACCTGAAGCTGATATAATCGTTGAAAAAGAGTCTCGTAATACTTATGAAAATGCGCAGTTTACCGCCAAAATTATCAACAGAGACTTTAAAGAGGCGAGGTTGTTATTGATCACTTCTGCATTTCATATGCGACGATCAGAAGCTTGCTTTGAAAATGCAGGATTAGATTTTGATATTTTTCCTGCTCATTTTTTAGGTTTCACTCCAGATCCGGGCCTTAATCTCATCTATCCGGATGAGCGAAATATGTATTTATGGTCTATACTTTTTAGAGAATGGCTGGGTTTGGTTGCCTATAAAATCACTGGCTATATTTAGACTATGAATAAAGCATCAATATCATATAAAAAGCAAGAGTTGCCTGAGACAGCGCAAATCATTGCCTTATACAAAAGCGCAGGTATCAACAGACCGATGGACGATACTGGAAGAATTGCCAAAATGTATGAAAATTCTAATTTGATTATTTCTGCTTGGAAGGAAGATATGCTTGTAGGAATTGCCAGATCACTTACAGACTTTTGTTATTCTTGTTATCTCTCAGACTTGGCGGTGCACCTGGATTTTCAGCAGCAGGGAATTGGTGAAAAACTCATTGAGCTGACAAAAAAAGAAATTGGAGAAAGAACATCCTTAATATTGCTTTCTGCACCCAAAGCTATGGCTTATTACCCTCAAAAAGGGTTTAGCAAGATTGACAATGGCTTCATTATCATCAGAAAGATATAGGTGAGTGCAAACTGCACTCCCCTGTAAAATCTACATTGACAGGTGATAAGTATTTCGCTTACTTAAACCATATCGTTTTTTGATTGGTGAACTCTTTGATGCCAGCCTCATGCAATTCTCGTCCATATCCAGAGAACTTAATACCTCCAAAAGGAACTCCTGGAGCAGAGGCCACCAAGCTATTGACATAAACCATTCCTGAAGCGAGTTGTCTCGAAAGCTGCTGCGCCTTTTCGCGGTTTTTGGTCCACAATGAAGCTCCGAGTCCAAAGCGGGAGTCATTGGCCAGTCGGATAGCATCGGTCTCATCTTTTGCTCTGAAAATGGCAGCAACGGGCCCAAAGAGCTCTTCCTCATAAGCAGGACAACCTTCCGGAATATCGGTGATAATTGTGGGCTGGTAGAAAGCACCTTGTTGCTTCATTTTTTTGCCACCCAGCAAAATTGTTGCGCCCGCTTTTGCAGATTTTGCTACCTGCTCGTGCAATTCGTCGACCAGGTCTGGTCTTGCCATAGGGCCATAATCCGTCGATTCGTCCAAAGGATCACCCAGTTTGAACTGCTCCATATGATGCTTGAATTTCTCTAAGAACTGATCATATACAGATGCCAAGATAATGAAACGTTTCGCTGCAATGCAGCTCTGGCCACAATTGAGCATTCTGGCCTTGGCTGCAGTGTCTGCGGCAGCTTCAATGTCAGCATCTTTCAGCACTATGAATGGGTCAGAGCCCCCAAGTTCCAGCACAGATTTTTTAATATTTTTGCCGCATCTTTCTGCCACTTTACTGCCGGCACCTTCACTACCTGTTAAAGTAGCTGCTCTCACATATTGATGGTCCAGAATGGTATTGACTTTTTTGCTGCTGATGATTAAGCTTTTAAAAACTCCCTTGGGTACCCCGGCTTCTGTGAGCACTTCTTCTATAGCCAACGCGCAGCCAGATACGTTTGAGGCATGCTTTAGAATGCCCACATTGCCCGCGATCAGGTGGGGTGCCAGAAACCTGGCTACCTGCCAAAAAGGGAAATTCCAGGGCATTATTGCCAGTATGACGCCAAGAGGTTCGTATGCTACAATGCATTCTCCATCCTCGACTTTCACGGTTTTATCCTGTAAAAATGCTTCCGCATGCTCGGCATAATATTTAAAAGCTGCGGCGCTTTTTTCAATTTCAGCTACCCCTTCCTTCAATACTTTGCCCATCTCGTTGGCCATTAAACGAGCGTACTTTTCTTTGTTCTTCAATAAGATGGCTTCACAGCGTCCCAGAATTGCTGCTCTCTCTGCGATATTTTTTTCTTTCCACAGCAGGAAAGCCTCCTGCGCAGAAATAATACTTTCCTGCACTTCACTATCTGAATTTTCTGTATATGTGGCGATGGTTTCGCCGTTGTATGGATTTACACTTTTTATACTCATGGTTATAATATTAATGCGATTAAAAATATTTGTCTGATGAAGGCCTAATTTTCAAACCGTTTAAAATGCCAAGTGTTATGAGCATAGATTCTAAAGTATCAGCAAAAACATTACTTTAACCGTTCTCTACTTTTCAGAAGATTACAATTTAAAGTGTTGACATGATTGCAAACTATTGTCTGATTTTTGCTTAGGCCTTATTATATTTACATTGAAGACATCCAAAATCTGATTTTACTTATGAGATTAAAAGTAATAGTGTTCTTATTCTGCGTTTTGACAACCTCTGTTTGGGCCCAGAACTCAATGGAGGTGTATAATAGTGATAGTAGTATACGAGCAGTCGGACCGGTTGAGGAACAGATGCGTCAGGGTTATTGGCGATATTATAATAGAAATAATAGGGTCATACAGGAAGGCGAATATGCCGATAATAAACAAATTGGTCGCTGGAAAGTGTATAACCAGGGCGGTAATTTACTGTATGAGATTGACTTTGAAGACGGTAAAATTGATGGAGAATTTGCACAGTATCATTTAAATGGTCGAAAGAGCATTGTTACGCAATATACTGACTCAATCCCTAATGGGCCACATAGAGAATTCTACGAAAATGGTGTCCCCAAACTTGAGGGGGGCTTCATAGAGGGAAAAAAGGACGGTATATGGACCACTTACTATCCAAGTCGTCGGAAAGCCATGTCTATTGAATATACTGCAAACAAGAAGGACGGTATTTATCAACAATGGAATAAATATGGCGTGCTCATCCTTGATGCGAAATATAAGAATGACACTGAGCATGGGCCTTGGAAAGAGTTTTATGACGGGGGGGAACCGGCCATCACCGGTGAGTATGACAATGGTGAGAAAGTAGGTGAATGGAAGGAGTTTTATGAAGACGGTTCTCCGCTTTCTGTCAGGTCTTTCGTTAGCGGTCAGGAAGATGGTGAATGGAAGTTTTTCTACGCCAACGGACGCTTGATGAAGCAGGAAAATTATGACAGGGGCACGCCTGTTGGTAATTGGAAGGAGTTTCATGACAACAAAAGATTATTCAGAGAGGAGTTCTACAAGTTAGGATTACGCGATAGCACCTACCGCGAGTTTTTCAGAGATGGCAAGCCTCGTGTGGAAGGAAAATACAATACGGGGTCTAAAGTGGGCGAATGGCGTGTTTTCCATGCAACAGGAGTAATTGCCTCCGGTGGCAATTATGCCTCAGATGAGAAAGTAGGCAATTGGAAATATTTTGATGAAGCGGGTATCCTTACCTCTGAAGGACCCTATAGTCTTGGTACTGAACATGGCCAATGGTTTACCTACTACAGCAACGGGCAGTTGCAAACTGTTGGATCGTTTGCCTATGGACAAGAAACCGGTCCATGGGGTTTATTTCATTCTAATGGCCGTTTGCGCCAGGAGGAATATTACGAAAGTGGCAGATTGATGAATATCAGTGAATTTTTTACGGTTGATGGAGATACACTACCGAAAGGCACATTTGAAGACGGGAATGGTACCATCCTCAGTTATCATGAGAATGGCAAGGTAGAAGTGGAGGCAAATTACGAAAATGGACTTGCACAAGGCGAGTGGAAATACTACCATCCTGGTGGCCAATTAGCTGCAGAAGGCAAAAAAGAGCTGGGACTAAAGACCGGTAAATGGATATATTACCATGATAACGGAAACAAAGAGTCTGAAGGTGAGTATACTTTAGATGAAATGACGGGCAACTGGATCTTTTATAATCGCAGAGGTGCGCAAATTAATCAGGTAAACTATGATGAGGAAGAAGCCGATGATGATATGATTTAACATATCAGGTGTGTGTCGGTTCTGATTCACTTAAATTGATAAATCATGATCGATACACAAACAAAGATTCAGTTTATTGGCACAGGTGATGCTTTTGGCACTGCTGGAAGAAAAAATACCTGCTTTCACATAACAACTTCTGAATTTAGTTTTCTGGTAGATTGCGGGGCAAGCAGTTTGCCAGCGTTAAATGAATATGGTATTGATACCAACAGCATTGATGCGATTGTACTCACCCACTTTCATGGCGACCACTTCGGTGGCTTGCCATTTTTTTTGCTGGAAGCCAAGCATCTGAAGCAAAGGACCCGTCCGCTTACCATCATCGGTCCTGATGGCGTTGAAGAAATGGTTTATAATGCTTTAGAAAGTCTTTATCCAGGCACTACTCCTCTGGAGCCTTCTTTCGAGCTCTTATTCAAAGATTATGAGGCAGGGGATAATATAAAGCTTG
>JBGSXH010000782.1:0-1906 GCA_041751515.1 Cyclobacteriaceae bacterium
CCAATGCGCTCTTGCTCCCAAATTACTGGCTCAAAGCTATGCCCAGTGATGTGCAAACCAGTTTTAAGCCGACTGTTGTTATTCAGATGAATGTCCAGGTCATGTTTCATCACCAGGTCATTAATGCCCGAACGGTACAAAAATGCATCTTTAAAATTAACAAGATCATTGTCGCGAATATCATTATCATTGCTTAGCAAATATTCAAAGCCCGAATACGCCAGAGTAGCATTATAAAATACGGTATTGCTAAAAATATGATTCCAGCGAAAGCTGAGCGAGCGGTTGCCCCAGCGATTGAAATAAAGGCTGTTATAGGAACGAATGGTACTGTCATTGGCACGAAAACTGTTATGTCCCTGCGTCCGCAAATGGTCCTGACCCTGATAAGCACTCAAATACAAATGGTTCTTATCATTGACTTTATGGTTCAGCTTAATATTCAGGTCGTGAAAGCTGTAAAGAAACTGACTATTATCCCGCGTCAGGGCATAAATACCTTTCAACATCAGGTCCACAGTCGAACGCCGATAAGAAACGAGAAAAGAACTTCTGTCCCTGACAATAGGTCCTTCCAGGGCAATTTTTCCGGAAAACATGCCGATGTTTACTTCACCATGGTAGGCCTTCATATCACCCTCCTTCATGTATATGTCCAGCACAGAAGACACCCTGCCCCCATATTCTGCAGGAAAGCCTCCCTTATAAAAGGTCATGCTATTGATGGCATAAGGGTCGAAGATAGATACAAAATTGGCCAGGTGGCCGGTATTGTATAATGGGATATTATCCATCAAAATCAGATTTTGATCCTGATTGCCGCCGCGAACAGAGAAGCCTACAGCACCTTCCAGTCCGGGTTGCACTCCTGAGAGATTTTGGATGACATTGAGAATATCAACATCTGGCTTTATGGAGGGATAGGGCAAATCGCCGGGTGAAATAAATTGCAAGGCATTGACAGAACTGAAATTACGGTGCTTTTCTGCAGTAATCGTCACCTCGTCTAACAGCCATTGTTGTTGGAGGTCAATGCGAAGGGTGGTGTCACTTTTGGGACTTAACTGCATTTCCACCGTTGCATAACCTACATATGAAATTCTTAGGTGAAGTCGATTGCTACTTTTGTGTTGGTATGTAAAATGTCCATAAGCATTCGTTACAGTGCCTTGCTCAGTGTCGACATCGTATACGGTCGCACCAATTAATTTCTCACCTGATTGGGAATCAGTAACGGTACCGCTGATTTTTATATTTTGCCCTACTACCGCATATGAGGCAAACAACAAAAGCCAGATTGAGATATACTTACTCACAACCAAACCCCACAATGTTGCAACGTGTTAACATTTCACTGCGGCTAATGCCGGCAAAGATTCCTTTACCACCATGAATATTGGTATATACCGGCGTAATTTCTTTAAACACGCTGGGTGAATAAAGATTAGTCAGCTCAAATCTTTCCGAAAATGCAAGCGCATCTAAATGCTCGTACAAAGATTTTTTATATAGGTAGTAATCTTTAGGCACGGTTTGAACTACAATATAGAAATCAGTAAAAAACACATTGGCAGTGGACGTGCTTCCAAAAAAATCAAAAGACAAACTCGTAATATCAGGTGACTGCTGTTCAGTGGCAAAAACGTAAGCATATAAATAATTGGAGGGCAGATTTTCCGCCAGGATAATTTCATCGCTATTTCTTGTCTTTATCAGATGATAAGCCTTCTCTCCCCTATCCACACTAAAGGTATCTTCATTATAGATGAAGACTTCATGATAATTGATTGCTTCATTACCATTTTCAAAATCCAAGAACAACCTCGCAAAAGGACCACTACTGATCTCACCACTCTGATATCCTGCAGGAAACACAAATTTTGTCGACTGTATAGGGACAGCTTTT
>JBGSXH010000783.1:0-7855 GCA_041751515.1 Cyclobacteriaceae bacterium
GCAGTGTAGTTGCCGTAATAGTCAAAAAAAAAGAGCGGAATGTCTTGCTGTGCAAGAAAGGTAACCAGCTTGGTATTAATATCGATTTCCCCAAATAGATACAGGCTGTCTACAGATTCTACGGCAAAGGGTACCCTGGGACCGTCTGCTTCTTGGCTGGGTAGACCATCCTGGTCTTCATCATCCGGAATGCGGCAATCTACAGTAGTTTTTTCCAGTGCCAGGGTATTATGTTTGCGCCGAAGGCGGCCATTAGAGAAAAGGTAAAAAGGTCGTTTCATAGGCAGGGTTTATATATTAGCCAAAGCATAATTCTTCAAAAGCGCATTTTTTGCAGAAGGCTCGGTCACTGATGCGCTCAGGTGGATGTTCTGTATTTAAAAGGTTGACTAAATTTGTTAGTTGTTCTGTTAGTTCTACTTCATGTTCCGGACTCATCTTCACCGGCTCACTTCTGCGCAGGGCCGGATAGTCGATCTGGCCTCTGAATGCCTGCCCTCCTGGTCCGCTCACGCCGTTCAACTTTAGCAGCCAGAGATAAAATCGAACCTGCCATTGATGTGCTTCCTGGCAGGAACGGCCTTTCTTGGTTTCATGGAGAATGCCATCTTTCAGCATGGCTCGATCTATTTTTCCTGCCAGAGGGATGCCATCAGGGGTGGTAGCGAACATGTCCAGGTGCTTTTCGCTGCGAGAATAGCTGGTTTCATCCAGTAATCTTCCCAGGGCTACATCTTCCGACTCCTGCTCCATCCAGATTCCCTGTCGCACCAGCCATGCCTTGCGTGGACAGATTAAGAAGTAAGAAAAAAGCATACCGCCGATGGGGTAATTTGTCATAGGCTAACCAAAATTTGATAGTTTCTCTATATCCACTTTAATCATAGGTTGTTTGATACCTAATCCCGCTAAGCCTATTTCATCATTATAAATAGAGCAGATGTATAGCTTCTGTACATCCTTTTCATCCTGTCCAATGGTATAATGAAAAAGAGATAAATGCTTTTCGTCTATACCTTTTTTAATTAAATACATGGGGCAGGAGATACCATATTCTAATTGATAGCTTCTGAAAGCATCATAATTTATAAAAGGAAATACCTTTTGGTCATCGCCGTCAGCGGCAGCATTTTCAGAGGGAGGTATGACATAAATGGTGGTTTGGACATCGATGTCTCGTGACTTCCATAAACCTGCCTGACCATTTTCTTCATCCGTATTGGTTTGTGGTACAATCAGCCAGTTGTCTCGCATCCAACTGTAAAGCAGATTGCGGTTTGATTCAGCATGAGCCATCAATGCCTCAGGTTTAGGGTAAAGTGCGTTTACTTTATCGACAAATTCCTCTGAAGTAATGCGCTTTGGCACTTCCTCTGCGTAATCTTTTTGAATTGCTATAAGTGTTTTTGTGAAGGCTTTAGAGGCCTCCCATGCTTTATTCGCCTGTATGTAGGTTCCATAGGGGGCTGGATAAACGTAAGCTTTCTGTATGGGTGATCCCACATAAGCAACCCCTTCTGTCCCTTCGCCGAAGCGGTTAAGCCTGCCAATGCGTTGAGCTAACCTGTCCCAGGGACAAAGGTCAGAATACATTATTGGTGCACTTATGTTAATGCTCATTTCACCAATTTGGGTAAGTATGGCAACCCCTCTGGCTTTATTGTTCTTCCAGGCATCCTTACCTAAATACTGAATAAGCTTTTCCTCCTGGAGTTTCTTGTCTGGCTCCGTAAAACGACTATGGTAGAAAACCAACGGAACATCTTTGCCTGTCAGCGCTGTTTGAAAGTATTGGTAAAATGCGAAGCCACGAGCAACAGTATTGGCAAACACAATACCCTGGCCAGTTTCAATAATTTTTTCGAAAACGTGCCGTAACCTAACTGGCAACTCCAGCAGTGATGCGTCATCTTCATCCTCCTGATGACGAACTGGTTTGGCTACTTCAGCTGCTACTTCTCCAACATACTGAAGGTGTCTTAGTGGCTCCTCATTCCGCTGTGCTTCTTGGATAGGTTCGGTAATTTCGTAAAACTGGCGGGCTGAGTCAGGTACGGTAGCACTCATAATTAGTACCGGAACTTTTAGCAACCGAAGTGACTTCAGCAGTACTTGAATATTGGCCTGAATAAAAGCGTCATAGAAATCTGCTTCGTCTATCACCACGCAGGAATTGGATAAGAAGAAAAAGGTGCTGTGATGCTCTTCTTTGGTTCCAGTAAGACACATCAGTAAATGGTCTATTGTGCAGACGCTAACTGGAGTTGCCAGGAGTTGTGCTAATTTGTGTAACTCTTTCGCATCATCTTTTGACTGTCCATTTAGGTCGTTGCCGAAACGAGAGTACCATGCACTAGAGTGGTAAAGACCAGTGTCACTAACACTCTTTTCTATGTTTAGAGCAAGTGCATTTGAGGTAAACCGTGTTGGCATGGCTATGATTAGCCTATCTGCCCTGCCTTTATTTATAATTTGCTCTTTTGCCCAAAGCAGCGAAGCATCTGTTTTGCCACTGCCTGTAGGAGCACGTAATATACTGATTGGCTGATCTGTACAGTTTAGCGCCTGCCTTTGAACAGGTCGGAGGTTTTGCATCCCAAACGGGAATTCATACTTAAACGGAGTTAGGGGTGGAAGCACTTTGCCTGCCTCTGTACGGCTCGCGCGCGTGTCTGCTAACTGTAGTAAGCTTCTAATGGCAGCTACTTCATAGCGCTTTAAGAGGGTCAATTCCCACTTTTGTAATGGCTTTTTTCTAAAGGCAAATTGATTTCTCTCATATACCAAGTCTTCCCAGGCTTCAGCAAACCTTCTGTTGCCATCTTGCTTCCAACGGTGCTCATGTCTCTGGTGTAACTTACCATGATGAGCCGCAATAGCTACTCGTACTGGGAGGGAGAGGTTTTCTTCCTTACAAATTTCCAGTGATGCAAACTCGTGTCGCAGTTGTGCCTTTTGCAAATTGGGAGCCGAGGCTTTTTGAGCTATGAAGCAAGCATGTGCATACTCTTGATAAGTAGCTGGTGTACTGATAGATTCGCTTTTTCCGTTCACCTTGCACCATTCTTCATACAGCTTAAAGTCGAGCTGACAGGCATTCTGCCATTTTTCATCCTCCTTTCCTGCATCATGCCAGTGAACAGCCAGCTGTAGTTCTTCTTTGAGGTCTTTTCCTGTCAATTCCTGATACTTCTGGCTTAGGAAAGTTAGTTTGTCTAATATATATTCTGCTTCCTCCCATACATGTTGCGTATGGGAAGAAAGCAGAATTCCAGAAGGCTTGGCTAATGATGATGCATGCATGAGCAAGATAAAATTCTGAAAATTTGGGACCTAATTAATGTGCAGCTGGAGTATAAAGCTCGTTTTTCTGCAAGGCTTCAAACGCACCCTGGTAAGCTTCATAGACAGGTTTTTTAGTTAACTCACCTGTGTCGTCTCCAAGAAAATACTTAGCGCCGCGGTTGTCCAGTTCTTTCAGAATATTCTCTCTTTCAATATCTGTTGTTTGCGGAGCAAAGTAGCGGATTGCCTTTCGGCTATGGCGGTTGTCTAAAACGATCAAGACTTTTTGTGGCTCACCTGAAACAGCATTACGAGCCTGGTTAGCATAATCTGTCATAGAATTAGTGGCTTCCAGAAACAACTTCACGCGACGTATTTTTTCTGATGCCATTGGTAAATGATTTTTGTATCTTGTAGCGATATGCTTTTCGTCTGCATATTCGTATTGCTTTGTTAGGCCAATGGCACCTACATCTAAATGGAAATTCATGATCATGGCATCTGTCTGGCTATACTCATTGGTAGCAATAGCATGATTCCTGTCTTGTGTTTTTAATCTGAGTAACAAGTCTCTACCTACTTCACTTGCGTTGATGGCTATAGCTGGAGTTGCTGTAAGCGGAGCAGTTCTTCTGCCAGTATAATCCCCTGCGCCTGTATCTAAGAACCCCCCAAGGTCGCTCCTTAAATCTTTACTAATGTTAAGTGATGTGCCGTCACCGTTAGATACATAGGTGTCCCCATTCTGTTCGTCATCTGCGTTCAGACGCTCCAGAGCACTAAATAACACATGGCGCTGCATTTGCCCTGAGATATACACACGGCCATCAGGGCGACGTTTAATGGAAGAGGCGTTGCCCAATAATTTTTCTCCACGGTTTGCCGCATGGTCAGACATAGGTGCCACAACGGAGACAAGTATAGATTTTATTTTCATGATAGTTATTTTAATAAGTTTGAATTATAAAGTAAGGTAACTATGCTTCGACTATTTATCCTGTTGTTTTAGTTTTATCATACTCCGGAGTAGTGCTAGTAGAAACGCTGCGTAGGCGCATAAAGGCGGTGATAAGATATTGCGCTTGTTTGAGCGGTACATTCTCTGTTAATACCTCTTCCATAAAATCTCCCGCTTCCGAAAAAAAATCTTTGCCGGTCATTCTGCCGATGGTGATACTAATTTGACTTAAAAGCTCAGGTTTAGACTTTGCACTGAGCACTCTGCTTTCCAGTTCGGTCAGAATGCGCGCTTTATATTCGTCTTTGCTTAAGCCTGTTCGGCCGGAGCCTTGGTCGTCCTCGTACTTTTTGCTAGCAGTCCGGTAGGCAGCCTGATTAAGCGACTGGCCGTAAGCACGAGCAGAACGAACTAATGTGGGAGATAGATTTTCTGCATCCATAAAGTATTTATTAAATATTGGTGAAAATTCAGCGGGATACTCCGCTCTGTAAGCCATGAAATTTTTGAAATCTGTTGAGGTATAAAGCTGTAATAAATGTGTAAAAGCGAGGTTGAAAAGCTGCCGCTTTGGATCATCTAACTTGTCTACGCCATATATTTTGCTTCGCCAAATCACCTTTTGCAGTTTAGGTATATTGTGTTCCAGCGCAAGCGATATTAAATGATGGCTGAAACGCTCCTGTCGGGCAAACTCATATGAAACAATGTAGAGGGGCCTGCCTTCCAGACTTTTTAAAACAGCTTTAATATGTGCTGCCCTCCTACCTTGCCCAAGATTCTGCTTATACCATTCGGCAATTGCAGCTACAAGGGAAACAGCATTTAAATTCCTGTCTGAAGGGGCCTTGGGGTAATTTCCTTTGTGCAGATTGGGTCTTTTATAAGACTTTTCATCAAGTGCTATTTGGCTTTTCATCGGGTTTTCTTCCTGCTGTCCATCCTGCATCTTTCTGAACTCCTCTACAAAATCGATTATCGGGTAGCTAACCTCCTGACTTTCATGTGACACGCTGTACAGTGGCAAATCGGGAATGACTACAGCATTCGCAAAGCTTCCTTTCTTGTAAGCTGCATATACTGCAGGCTTAAATCTGGTAAGCGTAGCAATACAGGTAAAAGCAGCATCGCGTAAAGATGCTTTTGGATTCTGTGCGCTCTTGCTTCCATTGTTCACTTTAGAAGTAAGTGGGGCAAAAGAGCGTTTCAGGTCATAAGGCTTAAACAGATCTTTTTCTGTTTTACATTTCTCTAATGCCTGTATGAGCATTTTTGCCTCACCGACAGTATTAGCCGCTGAACCATCTGAGGTAACAACATGAGGAGCCAAAAAGTAGCCTCTTGCAGCAATTTGTCCATTCGCCTTTCCAGGGTTTAGTTTATGAGCAGGAACTGGTTTGAAATGCAATTCTTGTAGGCCTTCTACAGAAGGGTCATCTTCAGTATAAACCGAGAAAAAACTCAACCCATTCTTTAGCGCATCTATAGCTAATTGTCTGACATCCTCCCACGTTTCCAAATCTTCCGGAATTGCGAAAAGCTCAGAGGCAACCAAGGCTGACGCAAAACCATAGCGAGGGTAGGGGTGTTGAAAGTCTATTTGTTTCATTTCTTTTCAATTGTAGCGTGCACCCATCCATCGTTTGAGCCTAGATATAGGGGAGCCGCCGGGTTTTTCAGCGCTTCAATGAGAATATCAAATACCTTCTGTGTAGTATTAATGCGGAACAGGTAATCGGGATCACCATCTTTTTTGTTGGTCCTCACCGGTTCTACATACTCCCTAACTGTTGGCAGGCTGGCATAATATTGCGGGAAAAGATGCCGGATGCTTGTGTACTTCACTTTTGAGCCATCTTGCAACTGATCTAGTTTACCCGGTTTAATATCTTCACAACCTGTGCGGTCTCCAAACTCAATTGCTTTAGCACGAACTCTGTTGATGGTCTTTTCAAGGGAAGCATCGTAATGCCTGCTACCTCCAAAGAAAGACCTGCCTGAGTCTCTTAAAAGCTGTGACCACAAATCATCATAAGTAATCGTTTCAGGTTCAAAAATGCTTGGCTCAAACTCCAGATGATATTGAAGAAAAGAGAAGTACTTGCTATCTGATATTTCAGGTTGGGCTGCTAACCAAGGTGATTTCGCATGACTTTTATTGGCCTTCTTTGCACTTTTTTGAAGTTTTTTGAATAGGTCTTTTCTGACATCTTCAGCAAAGTGCCATCCCAAAGCATTCTCCAGCATCCCGTATAGCATGTGTGTTTTGGGGGAGCGCAGGCTTTGGTAATAATTGCCTGGATGTCCACTGGCCATAGACAATGGTGCTAAGGCCTCTATATTTAAAATTGCACCTGTAGTTAGCTCAGGTGGTTCAAAAAAGAATGAAAAATCCATATTGTTAAGTTTATTATTGTAAGGCGCCAAATCCAGAACCTGTCAGTTCTCCTACACCAACCAGCCACGCAAAATGCACGCCGGAAGGTGGTCCTTCAACTACGACAGGACAGGAGCTGCCTTTGTGTTCGATTCCCTTAATGGAAAGTTTTTTAATCTTTGCTTTTCCCTTTTCTCGGAAGAACCTGACATTGGTGTCTTCTGATTCCTGAGCTGAAAATCCTGCTGTCAACATTTTTTTCCGAAGTACCCGAGTAAGCACTTTATCAGATTCTATATTGTCGTAGTAGAGATATTCTTTTGTCAGGTCATTCCGTAGTTTGCGTGCAATTACGGCTCCATCTGTCAGGAAGAGTTGACGCTCAGAAAATTCAGGCTTTGGCATTTCTAAGGCTTTTTCTACCTCCATGCCAAAAAAAGCCTTTCTATCAGCAAGGATGCCTTTTGCCAGTTGAATACCTTGTTGACTATCATGGAAGCTAACATTCCAGCTTGCTCCAGAGGAGAACCAGAGATTACTTCCTATTCTTTCGCCTCCTCTTAACCAGCCAAAGCTGTACAGGCTAAGTCCGTCGTGCAGGGGATTTTCCGGGCCTATCCATCGATGGAGTTGCCGGGTTAGCTCGTGCAGGTGATTGAAAGGCACAGGCTTTGTATTGGGGGATAGCTTAAGTTGTATTCTCATAGATTAACTATTACTGTTGATCCAAATATAAGACACCACATCGCCAGAACATGGCGATGTGGTATTACCAAAAGGTGCAATTAAGAAATTAGTTGTTACCAAACTAAATTCAGTTATTTTCTATACCATTTCTGGTGCAATTATTATCCTGATAAGATATGCATAATTTTAGCTTTTTTTATGTGCAAGCGTAAAGCCTCAGCAACAGCTTTGGCTGTTGGGGCATTCATAAAAATGGCTTCACAGTTCATTTTCTGGCACCAATAAAAATGCCTCTTGCTCTGCGTAACCATGATATAATTATTTTGTAAGCAAAATGCTACTTGCTTCTCATGTGAGATCATATGGAGTAAAAATACTCGTGCGTGATCAATGTTGTG
Organism: Cyclobacteriaceae bacterium; assembly: GCA_041751515.1. Classification (GTDB taxonomy): domain Bacteria; phylum Bacteroidota; class Bacteroidia; order Cytophagales; family Cyclobacteriaceae; genus JBGSXH01. Next base: position 7,706 of record JBGSXH010000783.1, read on the forward strand.
TTTTGGAGAAAGAAAAATGGCTATTTTGGGTGAAAGATCATTTGTAATCAAAAACTTAAAGTTTTTTAAATCTTGCATAGCCAACATACATAATAATAAACAAAATTAGTTACGGTAATTAATTTAGTTTATTATACTAAGATCGGAAGA
>JBGSXH010000784.1:0-2895 GCA_041751515.1 Cyclobacteriaceae bacterium
TAGCACAGCTCAGCAAGCGGCTATCGATAGCATCACCTCAGCATGGGAAGAAAAAGATACTGTGCTCCTACATGGCGTCACCGGCAGTGGGAAAACGGAAATCTACATCAAACTCATAGAAGAAGCCATCGCTGCAGACAGCCAGGTATTATTTCTATTACCGGAAATTGCACTTACCACCCAAATTACCCAACGATTACAGACCTATTTTGGGGACGGTATGGCCGTATTCCATTCCAAATATTCTGATAATGAACGGGTGGAAGTGTACAAAAAGGTCTTAGCAGACGAAGTGAAACTTGTGGTAGGGGTGCGCTCGTCCTTGTTTTTACCTTTCCGGCACCTGGGACTCATTATTGTAGATGAGGAGCATGAAACCAGCTATAAGCAACATGATCCTGCACCCCGCTACCAGGCCCGAGATACGGCGCTGCTGCTGGCGACTCTGCACCATGCTAAAACCATTTTGGGTTCGGCGACGCCCTCACTGGAGAGTTACTTTCTAACGAAAGACAATAAGTATGCTTATGTGCATCTTTTAGAAAGGTTTGGGGGGGCTAGCCTTCCTAAGATGGATACTGCAGATATGACACTTGCCAGAAAACAAAAAACAATGAAGGCTCACTTCACCCCTGAACTGGTGGGAGGCATTAAACTGGCTTTGGAAAACAAAGAACAGGTATTGATTTTTCAAAATCGCCGCGGCTATGCCCCGTTTTTATCCTGTGATGTTTGCAGCTGGATTCCCAAATGTGAGCATTGTTCTGTCTCACTTACCTATCATCTCTATAAAAATGAATTGCGCTGCCATTATTGTGGCTATAAAAGCAAGACCCCTGCTATATGCGGAGCCTGCGGTAGCACAGAGGTGAAGATGATGAGCCATGGCACAGAAAAGCTGGAAGATGATTTGAAAATTATTTTCCCCGATGCGCGCATTGAGCGCATGGACCTGGACACCACGCGTAAAAAATACAGCTATCAGGAAATATTGGAACGCTTTGACCAGGGAGAAACGGATATTCTGGTGGGCACTCAGATGATCAGTAAAGGGCTGGATTTTAACCGGGTGAGTCTGGTGGGTATTGTAGATGCAGACAGGTTAATCAATTTTCCGGATTTTCGGGCAGCAGAACGTGCCTTTCAAATGATCACCCAGGTCAGCGGCAGGGCGGGAAGACGGAAAACACAGGGAAAGGTTATTATCCAGACTGGCAAGCCGGAACAGGAAATCATAGGACAAATCATCAGCCATGCTTATACGGATTTTATGCAGCAAGAGCTATCTGAAAGACATGCTTTCCGTTACCCGCCTTATGAAAGATTAATTCGCATTACTATCCGCCATAAAACTCAGGAAACTGCTGAAAAAGCTGCCATTTTTTACTTTAATCTGATCTTTAGGAAATCAGTGCAAGTAACATTCCAGGGGCCTTTTGAACCGATCGTGTATCGGATTAAAAACCAATATCAGCAACAAATCCTTATAAAGCTGAGCCGAAGTTATAGTGGAGCTCCGAAATTAAAATCATTTTTATGGAAAGAAATGGAAAACTTGCTTCATGAAAGTAATTTTAAGTCATGTCGGGTAGTTTTTGATGTAGACCCTTCATGAAAATTATGTAATTTTGAAGCTGTGAAAAAATTCATTCCATTCATTATCTTTTGTACGCTATTCGGCTTACTTGTATCGTGTGATACCTGTGAAGATTGCAATCCGCTTAATAAAGACCCTTATATCAATATCGCCTTTATAAATCAGGACAGTCTTAATAAGACCAATTTTGCCATTGCCCAGGCTGATACATTACTATTAAATCTTGAGCAGGAAATTGCTGACATAGAACAGCAAATTACTGATGCTGAGAGTGAAGAAGAAGTATCCCAATTAACAATACAAAGAAATCAAATTCAGGAGCAGAGAACGGCTGTTACCAGTAATCGTACCCGAAACCAGCAAGTGATCACCCAGATTAACGCAGGGCGTTACAGGCTCAGTGAATATGGCATTCTTAACGGCACCAGACGCAGTCCGGCATTCTCTCCGGGGCAAGATAGTGTTAACAGTTTAGAAAGACCTTATACGCTACCTTTGAATATGCAGGAGGCCAATTCACCTTTTGTGCTTGGCGCTACAACAAGAACAGACACACTGATCCTTTCATACCAACTAGAAACTGCGCAAGTTGATAATGCATATTTCATTGATGCTTTTAATGTGCAGGTACTACAACATTCATTTGATTCGGTAGTGTTCTCGCCCCCATGTCCAACCGATGCAAAATGCTTTAGCGATGAAACTACGCTTCTTCTATATTTTTAGTATTGTGCTGCTTTTCATAGCGAGTGGCCCTGTAGTTTTTGCGCAGGTAACAGAACCTGACACCCTTCAACTGGAAAAACCGGAAGCGCCGCTGGAAGAAGCACTGGAGGCAGCAGAAGATGAGCTTACCATTCCTGAGGTAAAGGGTTTTGCTCAATCTATAGAAATTGGTATTGATTACCCAAAGCTGGCCACATTTGCCCTTGATAACCAAACCAAATGGGAAGGTATGCTCGGTATTCGGTTCCTGGGAAGACTATTGCTGTCAGGGGAATTTGGCTATGGAGATCTGCGATCGATTAGAGCAGTGAAAAACGGCAGCTACAGTTCTGAAGGCTATTATGGCCGCATAGGCCTCGATTTTATCGCGCCTATTGACGCCAAAAATATTGTCTTCATCGGTGTTCGATATGCGCAAAGCCAGTTCAGCCATACCGGCAATTATGAAATATCCAGCCTGTTATGGGAAAGTTTCACCGGAGAATTCCGCCAGGACGATATGCAGGCCAATTGGGGAGAGTTGGTCATTGGCTCTGATAATGAGTATAAAAAGAATATTCACCTGGGATTTA
>JBGSXH010000785.1:0-3060 GCA_041751515.1 Cyclobacteriaceae bacterium
CAAGAAAAACTCTGTAGTCCAACAAATGGTAGCTTATTTTAATTCACATGATAACATGGTGGTTATGATCACTCCGGAAGGAACTCGAAAATATGCACCACGCTGGAAAACAGGGTTTTATCATGTGGCACTTGAAGCTAAGGTACCAATAGCATTAGGATATCTTGACTACGCTAAAAAGCATGCTGGCGTAGGGCCAATCATTGAACCTACCGGCAATATTGATGAAGATATGGAAAAGATCATGACTTTTTACAGAACTGTTACACCCAAATTTCCTGAAAATGGTGTGCGCTAATTATTAGTATTTCTTTGCCAAAAGGATTTTTCTTCAGCAGGAACAATCACAGGTAGATGGGCAGGTTTTATCATAAAATCTGCTTTTCTTATCTTATCTGCAATTTCACCGTCAAACTGAAAAACCTTATCTCTTTTGCTAATAATGGTGGCTTTACTGCAGCTAATGATTCTGCAGTAAGGGAAAAACTGCACTCTTCGGAAAAGTAGTTTTAAAAACAGACCGATCGTTTTTTTTCTGGGAAATCTTTTGATAATAATAATCTCAAATTTACCATCATCACATTTTCCTTCAGGATTTATGAAAAGATTACTGCCATACCGGTTGGTATTTGCAACAGTAACCATAAAGGCATTGCCCCTAAAATTGCCGTTATCAGTAGTAATTTCGTACTTGTCTGTCTTATAAGACATAAACTCCTGCACAGTGTACTTCATATAGGAAAGCAGCCCCCGTGATTTGCCCTGACTAAACAACTTAACAATGTGCGCATTAAAACCAATATCACACAGATGCACGAAAAATTTATCGTTCACCGCAAGGGTATCCATTTTCAGCGTTTTGTATGGATGCAGTATCGCCAGGGCAGCTTTAATATCGTTCTGCGGGATATTAAGATCTTTTGCGAGTCCATTCCCCGAGCCCATCGGCAATATACCCAAAATCAATGTTTTACCTTCGATGCATTTAGCAACGAGGTTTACCGTGCCATCGCCTCCAGCCGCCACAACTATAGTGGGTTGAAAGAGCTCAATCTTACTTAAGATGTTGGCAATATCATCATCTCCGTTGGTTTTCAAGATATCTACATCAACACGATGTTCACTGGCAAAGTCGTGAATCAATTCAAACAGTTGATTTTTATTGATATCTCCTGAAATAGGATTAACGACAAATAAGTACTTTTCCGGCATAAAAAATTGATATTAAGCTGCGCAAGCTAAACGCTACTGCTGCCATTAAGTTTAAATAAAGCTGCCATATTCAGAATGGCAGCCTCATGCATTGCAATTGAACTCACCGAACTAATGGTTGCAGCCGCTATCCATTAAACCGTTTGTATTGTCATGCCAATCGAAAACTTCATAAAAATCATTATTCTCCCAATAAAACGGTTTCCTCGGCCTGTTTGCATTTCCAATTTCATCCATGGTTTCGGAATTGTATAATCGGCCATTAATCATCGTATATAGTACATTTTCGCTTTTCCTGATGTCTTCCAAAGGATTACCATCGATGACAATCAGATCTGCAAGCTTTCCTTCTCGAAGCGTGCCGATATTGTCATCTAAACCCAGGTATACAGCACCATTATAGGTAGCTGCTTTCAGCGCTTCATGGTTAGTCATCCCGCCTTGCTGCAACATCCAAAGCTCCCAATGTGCTCCGAGCCCCTGAAGCTGCCCATGTGCACCAAGGTTCACCAGCACACCGTTGTCCTGCAAAGACTTTGCGGTTTTTGAGACCAGTATATGCCCTTCTTCATATTCTTCATCCGGTGCCATGATGCGGTGACGGCTTCTGGCATCAACAATGCCGCGTGGCGTAAAACGCATCAGTCTTTCCTTTTCCCAAACATTGGTTTTTTGATAAAAATAATACTCTCCATTCAAACCACCGTAGTTGACTATCAAAGTGGGAGTATAGCCTGAATTACTTGCTGCCCATAATTGCTGCACATCATCGTACACCGGTGCCACGGGAATATTGTGTTCTATGCCAGTATGCCCATCAAGTATCATGCTCAAATTGTGGAAGAACGTGGAACCGCCCTCAGGCACCACCAACATTCCCTCTTCCCGACTTGCCTGGATAACCTGCTGCCGCTGGTTCCTTCGTGGCTGATTATAGCTCTTTACTGAAAAAGCGCCGAAAGCTTTTGTTCTGCGAATCGCTGAGCGTGCATCTTCCAGACTATTAATTTCAGCCTTTGCATCATTATCTGCTCCATACAAAATGATGCCTGTGCTAAACACCCTTGGACCAACCATTTCTCCCGTACGAATCATTTCTGCCTGTGAAAATATCATTTCAGTATTGGATGAAGGATCGTGCGTAGTAGTGACGCCATAGGCCAGATTGGCATAGTAAGTCCACTGCTGCTGCGGGCTTAAGCCGTACCGAAAGTTTCCCAGATGCGCATGTACATCAACGATGCCTGGCATAATGGTTTTGCCCGACGCATCGATTCGATGCGCATTGTTAGGAATATCAATAGCGTCAGCACTGCCTACCGCTTCAATTTTATTTTCACGAATAAGGATGGTACCATTTTCTATGACTTCATCGCCTTCCATGGTAATAATCCTTGCACCAGTAAATGCAATAACGCCTTCAGGCTTGTCCACAGGAAGCGATAAGTTGATGGGTAAACCCTTACTTTCGACAGGGGGGATACTATCAGGCGCTCCTTCGAGAAATGAAAACTTGTCCTGAATGGCACTGCTAAAATACGCTCCACCAAGTGTCCAATGGATCGTCTTACCGTCACCAGACCAATGCAAGTTGATGCCGGCATCTTTGGTTAAAGGCGCTACAGGCACTTCTTTGCTGTCTTTCGATAGTCCCATCGACTTACCTATTTGAGGCATAGGAATGACATAGGCTTTAAAAAGCTCTGTAAAAGCAAGCCATTGGTTATCCGGGCTAGGGACAAATTGATTAGCATATTTTGATGTAAAGATGGTCTGCTCATCCTGACCATTGAGGTCTATCGAATTCAATTTCTTATCTAAAGATCCGAATAGATAGCCTCCGGTTTG
>JBGSXH010000786.1:0-2159 GCA_041751515.1 Cyclobacteriaceae bacterium
CCTCGTCCACCACAGCGCTACCTGAAAATATGGTACCATGCTCATCCGGATACAAGGCGATGGGCATGTGCTCCCAGTTTACCAGGTCTTCACTGATGGCATGCCCCCAGTGCATCGGCCCCCAAACTGTGCTGTCAGGATTATGCTGATAAAACAGGTGGTATTCACCATCATAATAAAACATACCATTTGGGTCATTCATCCAGCCGGATTCCGGTGTAAAATGATAGTGCGGTCGGTGCTGCTCGCCTGTAGTGGCAATGGCCTGCTCCCGTTCATTGCTATTATCGTCTGCCTGATTGCTGTCGCAGGCAAAACCTGCCGCAGCTATGATGGCTATGATGAATGTCTTTTTCATAGTGATTTTTTTCGTTTGGTTTTATGATGTTTCTTAACGCTGAATGATAAATCTGCCTGTTTCCTGCTGCCCTTCGCTGCTAAGACGAAGTAAGTACATGCCGGGCTTTAGGTCTTCTGTTTCAATGGCTATTTCTTCAGCGCCATTAAAATCTGTATTAAGTGATTTTACTTGCTTCCCACTGACATCTGTAATAATGAGCTCAGCCTGGTAAACCGGAGCATTAAGTTGTACTCTGATTTCCTCTTTTCCCGGATTGGGATACATATTGACTGATTGCTTTTTTAGATGATCTTCAGTCAAGCCCGTCACAGGAGCATCGTTAGGAGGCATTGGCCGCAACTTCTCCGGCAAATTGCTTGGTTCACAGCTCTCCATGCCGGTTTCGCTGCCCATACGTAGCATTGTCCATTGATGGGCATCTACAATTTCGACCTTTCCTTCAGCAACAATCAAATCAACTCCCTGACTACTTTCGGCCGGGTAACTTCTATTGGACATCACAATGATATTATCAACAAAAACCTCCACAGTGGAACGGTCCACAAAAATCTCCACATTAATCTCTTCCTGATAATCAAAGATATAATCGAATGTCTTGTAAGTTGTCGCTGCAGGTCTTGCATGTGCACGCCTTGTATCTTGCGCGATAATATCATTTTCCAGATCAAACCTTATGGATGTAAATTGCCCGCCATCAGCACTTTTAAGAAGGTGCAGGTCAAAAACAGCAGCTGAATCTGCTCTTAATTTAAATTTAAAGTTGGCCTGATTACCATTGAATTCCGACAAATTGCCTTCCTGTCCTATTTCTACAGTTCTATTTTCAACTGATATTTCATCTGTTCTTAGCCTGCATAAATTGGGATGCGGATAATGGCCGATGGTGCTATCCTGCATGAGCCTGATCACACGCGGAATTGAGAATGTTTGTCGCCAGCCAGCATCGAGCTGATCCTGAACGCTTCTGGTTTCCGGAATAATACCTATATAGGTAATTCTGCCTGCTTCGTCCATTCCTATACCAGGTGCCAGCATATTGTTGCGAACAGGCTCCAGTAATTTCGGTGTGTTAAAATAGGGTGTAAAGCGCTCATTCTCCCATTTCCCAATCCAGTAAATTACGTTGGCAGGTTTATCTGAAAATAAAGGCGTTACAGATAGCATATAGTCACCTTCATCATTCAACTTATAAAAGAGAGGCATTTCCCAGAAAAAACCCGATTCGTTCAAATTGTTGCTGGCATACAAAGTCGGAATTCTTGTCCAGTTCACCTTATCCGTACTGCGATAAGTGGGTAATGAACCACCGCCATTATTGTTAAGGCCTGAGCCAACGATCATATAGTAAGTACCGCCCTCTTTCCAGACAAAAGGATCACGGAAGTCTAAATGACCGGAAGGGCTATTGGGGATCACCGGATTCTCCACGGATTTTTCCCATTCAATTAAATTTTCATCTTTAGGCGTAGCCATGGCGATGGATGCACGTGCAGCATCTACGGCAGTATAATAAATGATGGGCTGTTCATTTTCATCCATAATGGTAGTGCCAGACCAAATACCAAAATCGTCGTATCCCGGTGATGGGCTTAAAGGTATTTTCTCTTCTTTCCAGTGCACCATATCGGGGCTGCTTAAATGTCCCCAATGCATAAAAAACAGGTATGGACCACTGGGGTTTTTTTGGAAAAATAAGTGGTATTGATCGTTGTAATAGGTAAGTCCATAGGCTTCATTGGCCCAGCTGGTATTGGGCATAGGATGATACTGAGGCCTGAGCGGATCGTTGCCATGTCTT
>JBGSXH010000787.1:0-2794 GCA_041751515.1 Cyclobacteriaceae bacterium
GCGCCCGATATCATAGGTTGAGTCGGACTTTTTAGCCATCACTCCTTCCAGTCCTGAAGAAACCGCCTGTTCGTAAAATGCATTTCCCAGACTTTCAATATGGTCGCAATAATAAACGAGCGGAATATCCTCAATTACTTCTTTGATCAAGCTTTTTCTTTCCAATAACGGAAAATGTGTGATGTCGTGCCCGTTCAGGTATAACATGTCAAACACATAATATCTCAATTGACCTTCTTCAGTCTCCGCATAATGCTGGAGCTTTTGAAAATCCGGCTTGCCTTCTCCATCCACAACTACAACCTCTCCATCCAATACAACATCATGGGGTATGCCGCTTAGATTTTGATGAAGGGATTGAAAATGTTGATTATAAGATATTCCGTTTCGTGAATAAATTTCTACCTTGCCATTTTGAATATTTGCCAAAATCCTATACCCATCCCATTTAATCTCAAAAATCCATCCCGCCTTGCTAAAGATAGAGGTTGCCTTTCCAGCAAGCATGGGACTAACCATCTTGCGGATATCCAGTCCAAAGGCCGTGGTTGGGGGTTCATCTTTGGTTTCTAGCCATTCCTCAGCATCATAGGCAAGCCTAGTCGCATATTCATCTTCCTTTTTTATCAATAACCATTGGTCATTTTTTTCCCCTCCACGTGTATGCACCAAGGCAAAATTTCCGCGTAGTTTAGTGCCGAAAAACTCAAGTTTTAAGTCCCCCTTGACATATTGACTAGGCAAATTCCCCTTACTATCGGATGATAGCTTGAATGTTCCTTCATCCCATATCACCATACTTCCCGCTCCGTAATTTCCCTTGGGAATGACTCCTTCGAATTTTAAATATTCAATAGGGTGATCCTCCGTATGAATGGATAGCCGCTTGTCTTTGGGGTTCATGGATGGACCCTTTGGGACTGCCCAACTTTTAAGTACTCCCTCGATTTCCAATCTTAGATCATAGTGCAGTCTTCTAGCCTTATGCCGTTGAACTACAAATCTGAAATTGGAAGATGATAGCTCTAAATCTGCACCAGCGGGTTCAGGTGTTTTTGAAAAATCCCTTTTATCCGCGTATTTATCCAATGCCATTAGGATGCCTTTTTCTTTTTCTCCAAACTGGCTTTGAGTTGTGCCATTAAATCCTTAGCGGGCGTAGTTTCTCTGTCAAATTTCGTTTTCTCCAATTTCTTGCCGCTCGTTTTGGATTCTATGATTTTCATGAGCTGGTCATTGTAAATATCCTTGTACTTGCCAAAATCGAACTTCTCCGTATATTGCTCTATCAGCGAAAGCGCCATATCTACCTCTTTTTTAGAAACCTTCGTTTTCGGTAATTTTAGTTCAGCGCCATCTCTGATTTCGTCCGAAAAGCGAATTACATTCAAAACCAGAATGTCGTTATAAACCCCAATGAGGCTCAAATTCTCCTTTTGTCGCATGACAAAGGTCGCTAAACCAAGTTTTTTAGTTTTCTTCAAGGCATCCCGCAACAAATTATATGACTTTCCCCCCTCCTTTTGAGGTTCTAAAAAATAGGGCTTTTTGAAAAGAACATCAGCTACTTCATCTTGATTTACAAAAGCTTCAATTTCAAGAGTTTTACTTTTTATTACGTTTGCTTGCTCAAAATCTTCTTCTTCAAGAATGATGTAATCCTCTCCCTTTTTGTATCCCTTCACGATATCTTTCCATTCTACTTCTTTGCCTGTATCTTCATTTATGCGTTTATATCTGATTCTAGCATGGTCATGGCTATCCAACATGTCCAATTCCAACCGCCTGTCCTCTGAGGCAGAATACATTTTGATGGGAATTGTAACTAAACCAAAACTAATTGAACCATTCCAGATTGATCTCATAAGTCGCTTAATGTGTATAATTTAAAAGTAGAACTCCTAGTTTGCTGAGTAGCGAATATTATACCAAAAAATACCTTAAGAGAACGGCAACGAATTAGACTACATGTCATAATGGAAGTTTTTTTAAGCCAGATCCCGCATTTCAAGAAAACAGGAATATCAATATTAGCAGGGTAAATTGCTCGTCATAGGTCCTACTAATCCGTCGTCAGATTAGACTGCATGATTGGGAAAAAAAATCCCGCATTTGAGGAATAAAGACAGGCTAAAATGATTCAAGTGGAATAAATTAAAATCAAAATGGCGTTGAAAATAAAACATTAGTACCAAAATAAAGCCTTTAAATTATATTTTGGTATTTCTATTCAATTTGGTAAAGCAATTGTTAAAGATCTATTCGATGATAAAACCAATTTTATATGAAAACGAATAAAATTATGTTTGTGGGTGCAGCTTTTCTGATGATGATATCCTGTGACAATAATTCTAGTTCCTTCAATAGTGGAAACGGGGAAGTTTTGGGCCGGGTTCACATTAATACTGAAAGGGAATACTCTATTTCCGTGCGATCAGCATCAGGATCATTCAGGTCATTAGTAAATGATTTTCGGGCCAATAATCTCTAAACTCATCTTTTCCATGGATTAAGGCTAATAAAATTCCGCATGCAATTAGATGATTAGTCCGGCCGTTGGAATTAAAATTGGAATATCACGTTAAATTTTCGTCAAAAAATTACAACAATTTTTACAAGTATATGAAAACATCGCAATATCCTGGGATGGGAGCAGTAGTTACACCCAAGGGGATCACATTTCGAGTATGGGCCCCCAATGCAGAACGTTTGTTCGTTATGGGAAGCTTTAATGATTGGAATGAAGAAAATTGCCCCCTTGCCCATGAAGATAACGGATATTGGAGCTGCCATT
>JBGSXH010000788.1:0-3153 GCA_041751515.1 Cyclobacteriaceae bacterium
CATGCTCATTGAGAAAGGTATCATACAAAAAATTACAAGTGAGGAGATAAATGGTGATAATGCCGAAATTATAGATCGCAGAGGTTTGTGTATTTCTCCGGGTTTTACAGATATGCGGGCTTTTATACCAGATCCCGGGTATGAATATCGTGACGATTTACAGTCTGGGGTGCTGGCAGCACTCGCCGGCGGTTTCACCGATCTTGCATTGCTGCCCAATACTAATCCCGTGGTGCAAACAAAAAATAGTCTTGCCTATACAACAGCGGGTAATGCTGTAAGAATGGTTGATTTGCATCCTATGGGAGCAGTAACCTTAGATACTGAAGGTGAAGCGCTCACCGATATGATGGACTTGCACCATGCTGGAGCGATTGCTTTTACTGATGGGCTGAAATCACTATGGAATGCCGATATTTTACTCAAGTCCTTGCAGTATTTACAGCCATTTAATGGGTTATTGATTAATAGAGCCGTTGATAAAACACTGAATCTTTTTGGTCAGATGCATGAAGGTTTGCAAAGTACGCAGCTAGGCATGAAAGGGATGCCGGGCTTTTCAGAAGCTTTGGCCATTAAGCGGGATCTTACGCTGCTAGAGTATGCTGGTGGGCGTTTGCATTTTACAAACATCAGTACTGCAGCCGGTTTACAACTCATAAGAGTAGCTAAAAAAAATGGCCTGCAGGTAAGTTGCGATATTGCTGCACACCAGCTGGCATTCACCGATGCTGACCTGGCCACTTTTGATACTAACTTCAAAGTGGATCCCCCTTTTAGAAGTGAGGAAGATATCATTGCCCTTCTCAAAGGAGTGGCTGATGGTACAATTGATGCCATTACTTCATCGCATTTACCTTTGGACCAGGAAAGTAAACACATGGAGTTTGATCTTGCCGACTTCGGTATTATTGGCCTTAGCACTGTTTTTGCCGTTGCAAATACCTACAAAAAAGACGTAAGCCTTGATCAGCTCATTATAGCCATGACGCATAAGCCCAGACAATTACTCAATTTGGACCCCATAAAGGTGCAGGAAGGGGAGCAAGCGAGATTGTGTTTGTATCATCCAGAGGAAGAATTTATTTTAACGAAGGAGCAGAATCATTCTAAAAGTTTTAATTCACCATTCTTCGACAAAACACTCAAAGGAACCATACACGCTGTTGTTAATAAGGGTGCGTATAAGATCATTGCTTCATGAAAAATCAACTGATCCGTGTCCCTGTTCGATATGGCGTTATTGGTGCAGTGTTGCACATGGCACTATTCCTCATATTGTATTTTATCACCACGATGAATCCTTTAATTGTCAGCAAAAAACTGGACTCAGGTTTTATTCTACTACCAATTTTTATATTCTTTAGTATTAAAGAATTTAAAGATTATAAAAATAACAGACAGCTTCGTTTCTGGCAAGGTATGACAATCGGTTTTATAACCTATTTGCTAATTGCAATCGGTTCAGCGCTTTTTACATATGTCATGCTGGAATTTGTAGACGCTGGTTTGATGCAGGAATACATACAAGACCGTCTTCAAATGATGGCAGAGAGCAAAGAAAGTTTTGTTGAACAGCTGGGCGTGACCGTATACGATAAAACGATTATTGATATCAGGCAAATAACCGCTTATATAATTGCATTTGACGAACTTCTCAAAAAACTGTTAATTGGTATGTTTTTTACTATCATTATTTCAATAATCTTAAGAAAGTAGTACCATTTAACATTAAATCATGGAAGAGCAGGAAAACGTTACCGTAAGTCAGGTTGCTATTAAATTTGGTTTGTATCTAGGAGCCGCACTGGTGCTCTTCAGTCTCATTACTTTCATTACCGAAACAAGCAGTAATACAGCTGTAGGGGCGATATCCTATGTACTAATCCTTGTAGGCATTGTGTTGGCTCACAGGGCTTATAAAGAGGAGGGTAATGGATATATGTCTTATGGACAAGGTTTAGGAATTGGCGCTTTGGTTGGATTAATTAGTGGCGTACTGGTGAGTATTTTCACTATTATCTATACTCAGTTAATCGATACCAATTATATGGAGCGGTTGAAGGATGACATGATGATGAAGCTGCAGGAGCAGGGGCTGGATGATAATCAAATCGATCAGACCCTGGCGATGATGGACACTTTTACCAACCCGGTATTGGGTTTTTTTACGGGTGTGTTTACTTATGTTTTACTTTCATTCTTATTTAGCCTTATCATTTCTATCTTCACGAAAAATAATGAACCTGAGTTTTAAGCTAATCTATGTATTCGGCGCCAGATATAAGTATTATTATTCCCGTTTTTAATGAAGAAGAATCGCTACCCGAACTGATTTCCTGGATCGACAGGGTGCTACTAGCTGAGAAGCGCAGTTTTGAAGTCTTAATGATTGATGATGGCAGCACGGACCGTTCATGGGAAGTCATCTGCCAGCTGATGAGCGAATTTCCGACAGCTAAAGGAATACGCTTCAATAGAAATTACGGGAAGTCGGCAGCGCTAAATACAGGTTTTGAACATGCCCGAGGTAAAGTTATTGTGACGATGGATGCCGATTTACAAGATAGTCCGGAGGAAATTCCCGGCTTGTATGACATGATCATCAACGAAAAGTTTGATCTGGTTTCAGGCTGGAAAAAGAAAAGGTATGACCCCCTCAGTAAAACTATTCCATCCAGGTTTTTTAATGGTGTTACCAGTATAATCTCTGGAATAAAGCTACACGATTTCAACTGTGGCCTTAAAGCGTATCGGCAGGAGGTTGTGAGAAATATTGATGTTTACGGTGAAATGCACCGATATATCCCCTTTATTGCCAAATGGAATGGCTTTGACAAAATAGGTGAGAAAGTTGTTCAGCACAGGCCCAGGAAATATGGTGTGACCAAATTTGGACTGGAGCGTTTTGTTTTTGGCTTTCTGGATTTGCTTTCGATTACCTTCGTTTCGAAGTTCAAACAGCGGCCGATGCATTTCTTTGGCACATTTGGCACGCTATCATTTGTAGCGGGTATGGCGATTACACTGTATGTAATATCGATGAAGCTTTACAGTATTTATTACAAACTTCCAGTGAGGGAAATTACTGATCAACCCTTATTTTTTCTCGCCCTGGTCGCTTTAATTATTTGGGTTAAATTATTTATTTCT
>JBGSXH010000789.1:0-3309 GCA_041751515.1 Cyclobacteriaceae bacterium
TCCTTTGTCTGCTACCGTGTAGTAGCGATTGTCTTTTTCCACGATACCACTGAGGTCGAAGCGATGGTTATAACTGGGCTCAAGCTGCGATAAACTCAGCAGCTCAAGCTCATGAAAATTATGGTCAACGTTTTTTGTAGTAGTGTTACAGGCAGTAATCAGACCTATTAAACCTAAACAATAAGCTGCTTTGATCATCTTCAATCGTACTATTCAATCCTTTTAATATCGGCACCTAACTTTTGCAAACGCGTGTCGATATTCTGGTAACCACGATCAATTTGCTCAATATTAAAGATGGTACTTTTTCCCTCAGCAGACAATGCCGCTATTAACAGCGATACCCCGGCGCGAATATCCGGAGAGGTCATGGAGATTCCCCGGAGCTGTTGTTTTCTTTCCAGTCCTATTACTGTGGCCCTGTGCGGGTCGCAAAGAATAATTTGTGCACCCATATCAATGAGTTTGTCTACAAAAAACAGACGGCTTTCAAACATTTTTTGGTGAACGAGCACTGTGCCTTTGGCCTGCGTAGCGACTACCAGAATAATGCTCAATAAGTCGGGCGTAAAGCCTGGCCAGATGGCATCGGCAATGGTAAGAATAGAACCGTCGATAAAAGTTTCTATCTCATAAAGTTCCTGTTTTGGAATGAAGATGTCATCGCCCCTGAACTCAAGCTTAATGCCGAGTTTTTGGAAGGTTTCCGGAATAATACCCAGTTGATCAACACGGGCATTTTTGATAGTAATTTCCGATTGTGTCATTGCGGCAAGCCCAATAAAGCTGCCAATTTCAATCATGTCAGGAAGCATTGTATGGTCAGTGCCACGCAATGAATCTACACCATGAATGGTTAAAAGATTTGAACCAATTCCGCTTATTTTTGCGCCCATGCGATTCAGCATATTGCAAAGTTGCTGTAGGTACGGTTCGCAAGCAGCATTGTATATCGTCGTGGTGCCTTCTGCCATCACTGCTGCCATCACGATATTGGCAGTTCCAGTTACAGAAGCCTCGTCCAACAGCATATAGCAACCTCTTAGCTTTGAGGCATCGATATGGTAGAAATTGTTTTTTGCGTCATAGTCAAACTTAGCGCCAAGTTTCTGGAATCCGATAAAGTGGGTGTCCAGCCTTCTTCGACCAATTTTGTCTCCACCAGGTTTAGGGATTTTTCCTTTGCCAAACCGTGAAAGCATAGGGCCGAGGATCATGATAGAGCCTCGTAGAGAAGCAGCTTTTATGCGGAAACTGTCTGTTTCCATGTAATCTGTATCCACATTGGCAGCCTGAAACTCATAGCTTTCCTCAGAAAGTTGATTGACCTCCACACCCATATCCTTAAGTAAATCAATGAGCTTATTGACGTCACGAATATTTGGTATTTTATGGATGGTAACTTTTTCGGGTGTCAGCAATACGGCACAAAGAATTTGTAATGCTTCGTTTTTAGCACCCTGAGGGGTTATTTCACCGCTGAGTGATTTGCCTCCCTGTATTTCGAATGATGACATTAATTTCTTTTTCTTTTGTTGTTAGAATTGCTTTTAAAACTTCCGCTTGGTCTTTTGTTTTTGGGATTACGGCTGCGGTTATTGCCCTGGTTCTGGTCCAGTAAGCCTTGGTTTTTAAGCGTACTTACATCCATTTTCAGCTTATTTTCAGAAAGTTGCTGTAAATGTTCCAGGATTACCTCGTCCTCTATGACCTCTTTATTCCAAGTTGCGTAGAAGCTTTTCATTAGTCTGGCAATATAAATGACGGCATCTCTTTGCTCTTCTTCGTCTTCGATAGCTACGGCATTGTCTATCATTAATTCTACATTTCTGCCATAATGCCTGTACTTGACTTCGTTGCTATTATAGTCTATCTTCTTTGGCTTTTTACCAAGCAGCTCTTTTTCCGGTAAGGGGTAGGGACTGTCAACTTCCAGTTTAAACTCTGACATAATGTACAAATCATCCCATAGTCTTTGGGTATATTCCGGGGAATCCTTCATGGAAGGATTGATCTGTTTCATCAATTCAATAAGTGTATAGGCATAGCTTGTACGCTTTTCCATGTCAGGTAAGCTAACCACATAAGCGGCCAGTTTCTGAATATTTCTTCCGTATTCTTTCAAAATTAAATCGTCTTTGGAGGTGTTGTATTCCAGATTATGCATGCCTTTCATTTTTAAGCCCTGACTAAGTTATAAAAAATAGGTCAGCGCGTTGTTTTTAATGATATTAATTTTCCCTATGAGACGGGAATTTGTGGTTCAGTAAAATAATTTCGCTACCAGATTACAATATTCTAAGTTTTGCAAAGCTTAGTAATAAGGTTTTCTCCCCATGTTGATCGAAGGCAACCTTTGCTTTTCTATTAGCGCCATCTGTATCCATGCCTATCACTTTGCCAAAACCAAATTTGGGATGTTCTACTTTCATCCCAGCTTCGAGGGTGCGTGTATCCGATGGTTTAAAATCTCTAGAGGGAGTATGCGGTGTTTTGCTGATGGTATTACTGCTTCTCACCGGTGGTGCCTTCACGCTGTTGACAAATTTTCGCACGTAGTCATCTGCAGAAGAAGGGGCACGGGTGCCGACATTTTTATTGACTTTTATGTACGCAGGGTCAAGCTCTTCGAGAAATCGACTGGGTTCACAGTTTTTGAGCCTTCCGAATCGATACCGCGTCAGGGCGTAGGACAAGGTGACCCGTTGTTCCGCTCGGGTAATGGCCACATAAAAAAGCCTGCGCTCTTCTTCAAGGTCTGCCCTTGAGGCAAGCATCATCTGAGAGGGAAAAAGATCCTCTTCCATGCCAACTAAATAGACCTGCTTAAACTCAAGTCCTTTCGAACCATGGATAGTCATGAGCGTAACCATGTCGTCGTCGTCATCCTTCTTAGTATCCGCATCGGTTAACAAGGCAATCTCTTGCAAAAATGCTCCCAGATCTTTTTCTTCATTTTCAGGGTTATCGGTAAACTCCTTAATGGCATTCAGCAATTCCTGAACGTTTTCGTAGCGGTTCAGTCCTTCAATGGTTTTGTCTTCATAAAGCTCTCTGAGCAAACCTGAGTTTTTGGCGGCAATACTGGCAACTTCAAAAGCATCTTTACTTTGAGCGATGAGCTGCAAGTGCTTGACCAGGTCTACAAAGCTACTGACGGCATTCACCACACGTCCGGACATATAGTAGCCAATGTTTTGCAAAACCTCCCAGATAGTTTTGTCATTCTCTCCGGCCGCTACCACAATTTTATCGACACTGCTAAAGCCAATACCGCGTTTAGGCAGGTTGATGACCCGACGAAAAGCC